>JAJXZZ010000084.1 GCA_021779795.1 Acidobacteriota bacterium
CGGGAGCCTGGCCGTCCGCCGCGCCCCGGACGAAGCCCGCGCCCGGCACAGCCGCCAGCGCCCACAGCACGAGTGCCGCCAGGCCCGGAACGACGAGCGCCGGCCGCGCGCGCCTCACTTCGCCTCCCCCGCTCCCCGCGAGAACTGCAGCACCCGCTTCATCTCGCGCAGCCACATCGCCTGGAACACCTGCAGGCGCTGGCCCACGGTCGCCGAGACGTTGCCGAGCACCGCGTAGCCGACCGCCGGGCGGGCGGCAAAGTGGTCGAGCAGCGCCGCGCGCCCGAACACGAACACCTCGGTGTCGATCTGCGTCGTGGCCTTCAGCGTGAACCGGTGCGGCGGGATCAGCGCCGACCAGCCGAGCGTCTGGCCGCTCACCCGCTCCTCGACGAGGATGTCCTCGTCGTGGCCGAACACCTGCATCGGCAGGGTGAGGTTCACGCGGCCGCGGTCGATGACGTACAGGTGGTCGGCCGGGGCGCCCAGTTCGAACAGCACCGTGCCGCTGGGGAGCGCCCTCCGGCTCCCGAGCGCGAGCACGGCGCGGGCGTCGTCGGGCGCGACCGACTTCAGCAGGTCGAGGTGGGTGTCGGACATCGTGTACTCCCTGCGAGAGTGGGCTGAGGGCTATGGGCTGAGGACCGAGGCCCGCAGCGCGACCCGCGTGGCCCGGCCTTCAGCCCTCGGCCTTCAGCCCTCAGCCAGGACGCGTTTCAGTGAACCAGCGGCGATTCGGTCCGGCAGTTCAGGGCCTCGGACGTGGGCAGGTGGATGAACGACTCGGCCGCCGCCTGCTCGAGGCGCACGTGCTGCTCGATCTGGAGCAGAAGCACCTCGAGCGGCACGTTCGGCTGCTGGTGGAACGCGCGGTGCGGGTCGGCGAAGAACCGCTCGGGCACCGCCTCGACGCGAGGCTGGACCCTGACCTCCGGCTTCGCTTCGTTGCGCGTCGCCGCGCCGAACGCCGCCGCCGTCACCGCGAGACCGAACATCGCCAGCGCAAGACCCATCAGCAACATGATCATCGGAGGCTCCTTCCGTTGGCGGTCCAGAGAGCATGTCCGATGCCAGCGACGGATGCGTGGTTTGCGGCCCGATTCCACCCATTCGAGCGACGATCCCGGCAGGGGCTGACAGGATGGCAGGCAGGAAACTGACAGGATGGCAGGAGAAGAGGGCTCAAGGCTCAGGGCCTGCCCGCCGTAGCCCGCCTTGGCGAAGGCGGGCGAAGCGGATCTCGATGGGCTTCGGCTAGCTGCGCTTGACCGGCTTGTACTCCTTCAGCGGGTCCACCGGCCGCACGTACGGGCCGTTCCACGTCCTGGCGAAGATGTCGTCGAGCACGGCGGCGGCGGGCGCGCCCTCCACGAAGACGGCGGCGCTGCGCGTGGCCAGGAAGTAGCTGGGCCCCCAGTTGGAGGTGCTGACGTAGGCGATCTTCCCGTCCACGGTCATGTACTTGCAGTGCTCCACGCGGGCGTAGGGGATGAAGCCGGTGCTCGCCTCGGGCAGCGAGGAGATCTTGACGGAGATGTTCGGGGTCTTCGCGAGCGCCTTGATGTCGGCGTCGGCCCGGCCGCCCATGGCCCAGTCGGCGAAGACCAGGTCCACCTTCACGCCCCGCGCCGCGGCGGCGCGAAGGGCCGAGTCGAGCGCGGTCCAGCGCGGCGAGCCGTACTCCGCGAGGGCGTAGGTCATCACCTGGCCGCGGATCGTGCGCTTCGCGGCGTTGACCACCTTCAGCAGGTCGTCGATCTCCACGTCATCGCCCGTGGGGATGTAGCCCTTCGGGCCGAAGGCCAGGTAATACGAGACGCTGGCGCCATTCAGCCGCGCCGTCCCGGGCTTCGCGGCGGTCAGCGCAGCCTGGCCCGGGCCGGCGAACGCCGTCTTCGGGTCGGCGCCGCCGGCGATCGCCCAGTCGCCCGCGAACACGCGCTCGAACTGGGCCGCGGCCTCCCGGCTCGTGATGCGCAGGCCCACTTCGTGGATCTGCACGAGCGAGCGCCAGTCGAAGTTCTGGCTGCCCACGAACACCTGGGCGTCGTCCACGACGAAGAACTTGGCGTGCTGGATGCCACCGCCGGCCTTCTTGAAGTCGATCACGCGCGCATCGACGCCGGCTTCTTTCAGCGCGGGCAGGATCTTGCCGGTCTCGGACATCATCCCGGCGTCCACGATGAGGCGCACCTTCACCCCGCGCCGGGCGGCGGCCTTCACGGCGTCGAGCACCGGCGTCAGCGCCTGGCCGGGCTGCTCGGCCACGTAGAACTCCTCGAGGTCGAGCGTCTTCCTGGCCGAGCCGATCATCTCGGTCCAGACCGCCTGCGGGCGCGCCGTCAGCGGGGATCCGTAGACCGTGCCCGCGGGGACGCTCTCCACGAACTGCAGCTCGGCGGCCCTGGCCGGCAGGACCGCCAGCGCGAGCAGCACGGACAGGATCAGCTTCTTCATTTCCCCTCCGTCATGCGGGCGGATCGAGCCGCCGGCATGCGCGGTCGGCCCGCGTGAGATTCAACGGGAGCCACTCCCCGGGGCGGCATGGGAGAGACGGTATTATGGCGCTTCTTCGCCCGCTCGGGGGAGGGTTCCCGTCGAGGCGGCCGGCTGGACGCGGCCGGGGCCGTCAGGGATGGATGAGCTCTCCCATCTTCTCGACCGGCAGGGCATTCCGGAAGAGTCCGACGTAGTCGGCGATCTGGCGGTTGCGCCCCTTGAATTCTTCCAGGTCGGCTGCGGACGTGATCCGGTAGTCCGCTGACACGAACTGCACGGACGTCCTCGGCCAGCTCCTGTCCCAGCACTCCGGGTTGTACTTCACCACCAGCGCCCCGATCCCCATGCTGTTGACGAGGAGCGAGCCTCTCTGATGAGGGTCGTAGTACGCGGGTCGATCCATGTCCTCGGGCTCGAGGTTCTTGTACTCGGCCAGGAGCGCGTCGTACATCGAGAGCTGTGAAGCCGCGTAGAGCTTCTTCGTTGCCTCGTCCGGCAGCCCTTCGATGAACTTGCGCATCTTGTACGCATCGCTGGCGCTCCTGACTTTCCAGTAGTCCAAGAGCGCCTTCGTCGCTTCTCCGACGGTCACCTGCGTCCACGGCAACGGCCGCTTGGGATTGGACGCCACGACGGTCCCGTTCGCGTACAGCGTCACGCCGGGCGCCAGCGTCTTTTCGATCGGCGGGATGGTGAAGTATTGCCGAAGGCGCGCGGACGCTTGTGCCAGCGGCTCCTTCAGGCTCGGGTCGTCGCCTTCCTCGAATTCCTTGTCTTCTCCAAGCCGCGCGCCAGAGATGCCGGCGAAGGGCTGATTGAAGGTGATTTCCGTGTCGTGCGCCAGCCAATCGGTCGCGGTCTTGGCGACCCCCTTCTCCAGGTAGAAATAGTGGAACGAGAAGCCGACGCTGAACGGTTCCCCATACTCCGTGACGTCGTCTGCGTGAACGAGATTGGCGAACATGTTCACGCTGGCATCGAACCCCCTGGGCGACTGAAGCAGCGGATGGTTGCGGTGGAACCAGTCGGTCACCGCCGTCGCCGTCTCGAGCAGGGCGGCGTAGTCGAGCCCCGGGCGTTTGGTCAGATTGTTCTCGAGGATGAACCTCCCGGGCCTGCCCGCAAGCTCTTCGAGCGACTGGGCCCTGACTCCGGCCCACAGGGAGCAGAGGCCAACGGCGACAGCCAGGAAGGAAAGAGATCGGCGCATCACGGCGTTCCTCCCCTGATGTTCACGGGATCGGGGCGTGCGGGTCGAATGTCCCTTCGACGGCGCCCCGGCCGCGAAGCATCATACGCCACCCCGCCGCGGGCCGCATCCCGCGCCGGCCCACAGGGCAATATGCTAGACTCCCGCCGATCTCCTCACAATCGGACACGCGGCCACGAGGGCGTCGCCACGCGGGAGGGATTATGGGCCTCGCCGATCTGCTCTTGGGCGCGCACGGCCGGATCGCCACCCGTGTGCTGGTGCGGGAATCCGGGATTTCACCGGCGCGGGCGGCCTGCTCGGGAGGATCGGCACACTGATGGAGGAGAGAAGAGAGGAGAAGCGATGATACACCTGCTCGGACAGGCGCTGTTCGGTCTCGTCGTCGGCATCATCGCGAAGCTGCTGGTGCCCGGTCGGGACCCCGGCGGCCTCATCGTCACCATGCTGATCGGCGTCGTCGGATCCATGATCGGCACCTTCGTCGGGCGCGCGGTCAAGAAGGACCCGGACTACTCGGCGCACTGGCTGATGTCGATCCTCGGCGCGGTGGTGCTGCTGGTGGTGTACAAGATGATCGTGCGCTGACGCCCGATCTCGAAGCTGCGTGCTGCTGGCGCCGGGCCTCGACACCCGGCCCAGCAGCATGCGCTCCAGGCGCCTCCAGCCGGGCGGCTCGTTTCGACGCCTCCCGCCTCGAAGACCGCGACGGCTACCGGCGGATCCTCTTCGACACCCCGAGAATGAACCGGATCTCGTTGGCGCCAAACCCCGACACCTGGTACCTGAGGTACTGGGCCTCGACGCGGAAGTTGACCGCCTGCACGGCCTTGAGGTCCGCGCCCGCGCCGAACCCGAACACCACGCCGGTGCCGGTCGCGCCTTCGACGCCAACGTGGCCGATGCCGAACAGCCCCTCGGCGAAGGGCGAGATGTTGTCGCTCTGCGCGGAGGGGATCATGTACCGGGCGCCGAAGGCCAGGTCGAAGAGGTCCACGCTGTACTTGTGGTTGTACCCGAGGTCCGCGAACAAGTGGACGTTGGACGTCATCGGGATCGACGCGTTCGCGTCGAGGCCGAACGGCACGAACACGTTGTCACCCGCCCCCCACACGCCGGCCGGCGCCCAGCCGAGCGCGACGACCGCGCCGTTGTCCTGCGCGGATGCCGGGGCCGCCGGCAGCCACGCCAGCACGGCGACGGCGAGCACGAGAGTGCAGGAAAACTTCCGCATGATCAGACCTCCAGGCATGTGAGTTGGCGACCGACGACGTCGGCCACGGAATGACAGGACCTATCCGTCGAGCTTAGCGTATGGCCACCGGGGATTCAAGCGAGCGCCCACGGCTCAGCCGGCTGATTTGACGCGGGGCTCGAGGTTCTGTCACGATTCCGGCGGGATTCCCGAACATCTCGCGACCGATGCGAGCTCGACTGACCCGGACCACCGTCGGCCTGGCCGTCGGCATCACCGTGGCCGTCTCCACGGTGCTGGCCGCGTCGGCGTACATCTACTCGCGGCACCACTTCCAGAGCCTGCTCGAGACCGCGCGCGAGTCGAGCGTCGCGCAGGGGGAACTGATCCGCGTCGCGCTCGAGCACCAGATGATCGAGAACGACCGGACGCTCATCGCCGAGATGATCCGGTCGTTCGGCGGCCAGCCGACCGTCGAGCGGGTCGTGCTGCTGGATCGCACCGGCCACGTCCGCTACTCGAGCGTCCCGGCCTCCCAGACCGCCGACCTGCGGCCCGGCTCCCCCACGTGCATGGCGTGCCACCAGTTCCCGCCGGCCCAGCGCGGCTCGAGCCGCGTGATCGATACCAGCGGCGGGACCGTGCTGCGCACGGTCGTCCCGATCCACAACCGGCCGGCCTGCTACGCGTGCCACGCCCCGTCGCACCGGATCAACGGCATCTTGATCCTCGATCGGAACGTGGGCAGCGTCCGCGCCGCGATCGACAAGGACATGGTGTGGATGGTCGGCGGCACCGGCCTCGCGACGCTGGTGCTCGTCGGCGCCATCGCCTTCATCGTCCGCTTCGTCGTGCTCCGCCGCCTGCAGCGGTTCGAGACCACCGCCCGCCAGATCGCGTCGGGCGACCTCGACCGCCGCGTGCCCGACGAGGGGGCGGACACGATCTCGTGGCTCGCCCGCGAGTTCAACGCGATGGCCGACTCGGTGACCGGCCTGCTCGGCGAGGTGCGCAGCCAGCGCGAGCGGCTCGAGACGGTGATCAACAGCATCGACGACGGGATCGTCGTCCTCGACGGCACGCGCACGGTGGTCGCGGCCAACGACGCGTTCCTCGCGCGCACCGGCGGGCGGCGCGAGGCGCTGGTGGGCTGCTGCTGCGCCGGCGGCGCCGCCGGCGCCTGCCGGATGGGCGGCCCGTGCCCGACCATGGAGTGCCTGGCCTCCGGCCGGCGCCAGGTCAGGATCTGCGAACACGTGCGGGCGGACGGCAGCATCCGCTGGGAGGAGGTGCACGCCTCGCCCATCGCCGGCGACGGCGGCCCCGTCGCCTACGTCGTCGAGGTCTGGCGCGACATCTCCGACCGGCGCGCGGCCGAGGCGTCGATGGCCGAGTCGCACAAGCTCGCGTCGCTCGGCGTGCTCGCCTCGGGGTTCTCCCACGAGCTGAACACGCCGCTCGCCACCGTGCTGACCTGCGTCGAGGGCATCCTGCGCGACCTGCGCGGGGCGGAGGCCGCGGTTCCGGAGGCTCGGCGGATCGGGGAGAGCGCGACGATCGCGCGCGAGCAGGTGCTCCGCTGCCGCGCCGTCACGCAGCACTTCCTGCGGATGGCCCGCGGCCAGTCGTCGGCCGGCGACATCGTCGAACTGGACGCCGTGGTCTCGGCCGCGGCGCGCCTGGTGGAGCCGACCGCGAAAGCGTCCGGCGTCAGCCTGTCGATCGACGGGTCCGCCCCGGGGCTGCGCGTGCGGGCCGACGAGGCCTCGCTCCAGCACGCCGTCATCAACCTGCTCATCAACGCCGTGCAGGCCTGCGCGCGCGGCGGCGCCGTCACGGTATCCGCCCTCGACGGCGGCCGCGCGGTGATCCGCGTCCGCGACAACGGCTGCGGCATCGCCCCCGGGCACCTGAAGCAGATCTTCGAGCCCTTCTGCAGCATGCGGCAGGGAGGGACGGGGCTCGGCCTCTTCCTGTCGCTCAACTTCGTCAAGGCGTGCGGCGGCGAGATCACCGTCGCCAGCGAGGCCGGCGCGGGCTCGACGTTCGAGATCGCGCTGCCCCCGCTCGGCGCGGCGGCGCCCGAGGAGGCTGGCGCGTGACACCCAGGGCGTCGCTCCTGCTCGTGGACGACGACGACGCGTTCCGGCGGGTGCTGGCGATGGAACTCGAGCGCGCCGGGTACGACGCGGCCGGAGCCGCGTCGGGCGCCGAGGCGCTCCGGGCCGTCGCCGACGCCCCGCCGCAGGTCGTCCTGCTCGACCTCAACCTGCCCGACATGACCGGCCTCGAGGTCCTCGAGCGGCTGCGCGCGGCCAGCCCCGCGAGCGAGGTGATCATGCTCACCGGGCACGGGTCGATCGACACGGCGATCCAGGCGATCCGCGCGGGGGCCTTCGACTACATCTCGAAGCCCTGCCCGCTCGACGAGCTGGAGGTGCGGCTCGAGCGCGCGCTCGAGCGGCACTCGCTCCACCGCCGCACGACGCTCCTCGAGCGCGGGCTCACGACGCCGGACCTCGGCGGCGCGTTCGTCGGCGCGAGCCCGGCCTTCTCGCGCCTGCTCGAGCTCATCGGCCGCGTCGCGGCCGCCGACTCCGCCGTCCTTGTCACCGGCGAAACCGGGTCGGGCAAGGAGATCGTCGCCCGGCTGGTGCACTCGCGCAGCCCCCGCCGCGAGAAGCCGTTCGTCGTCGTGGACTGCGCCGCGCTGCAGGAGAGCCTGCTCCAGAGCGAGCTGTTCGGCCACGAGCGCGGCGCGTTCACCGGCGCCGACCGCGCCAAGCCGGGCCTCTTCGAGGTGGCGCACGGCGGCACCATCTTCCTCGACGAGATCGGCGAGGTCTCGCTGCCGACGCAGGTGAAGCTGCTGCGCGTGCTCGACACGTCCACGTTCAGGCGCGTCGGGGGGACGGCGGAGATCCGCGTGGACGTCCGCCTCGTCGCGGCGACCAACCGCGACCTCGCCGCGATGGTCCGCCAGGGCCTGTTCCGCGAGGACCTGTTCTACCGGCTCAGCACCATCTCGCTGCGCGTCCCGCCGCTGCGCGAGCGGAACGGCGACATCGGCCTGCTGGCCCGGCACTTCGCCGCCCAGCTCAACGAGCGATCGGGCCGGCGCAAGCAGATTGGCGCCTCGGCGCTCGAGGCGCTGGAAGGCCACGACTGGCCCGGCAACGTGCGCGAACTCAAGCACGCGGTCGAGGCCGCCCTCGTCGTGTGCGACGGCGACGAGGTCCGGCCCGAGCACCTGCCGGCCTCGCTGCGCGGGCCCGACCCGGCCGCGGCCCCCGCGGAGCCAGCCGATGTGCCCGGCGCGCTGCCGACGCTCGACCGTCTCGAACGCGATCACATCCGCCGCGTCCTCGACGCCGTCCGCGGCCACCGCGGCCGGGCCGCGAAGGTGCTGGGGATCAGCGAGAGGAACCTGTACCGGAAGCTGAAGGAGATGGGGCTCGGGGACTGAGGGGCGGAAGGGGAGGGTGGAAGATCGTGCGATCGTGCGAAGTGCGAAGTACGAAGTACGAAGCACGAAGCACGAAGCACGAAGTTCGGTGTGCGGCCGGGCCGCCAGGAGACTCTCGCGAGCCTGGCGCGCGCCGAATCCATGGCTGCACGCCGCACTTCACACTTGGCACTTGGCACTTGGCACTTGGCACTTCGTACTTCGTACTTCGTACTTCGTACTTGGCCCGTTCCCGATCGCACGATGCCCCGCTACCTGTCGTCGTCTTCATCCACGGCCGGCCGCGCGTGAACGAACGCCGCCCGCACCGGCGGCGGCATGACGCTCGAGGCGCCCTTCACCGACTTCCAGACGATCTCGTTCAGCAGTTGCTCGGGCGCGCGGTCGGCCTCGGCCAGGTCCATCGTCGCCGACGCGGCGGCGCCCCACGCGTTGACGCGGTTCTCCTCCCGCACGTCGATGCGCGCCGGGCGCATCGCGAACGGCGTCGGCACGGGCGTCGCCTGGAACGCGGCGTACATCGGCGTCGCGCCGGCGTCGAGGTTGCTCATCGGCGACAGGCCGAGGACGAGCTCGATCGTCCGCAGCATCGCCGCCGTGTCGTAGAGCGTCGAATCGACCGCCCCGCGCCGCGTGAACGGGCTGGCGACCAGCGCGACCGACCGGTGCATGTCCACGTGATCGGGCCCCGCCTGCGAGTCGTCCTCGAGGACGAAGATGGCCGACTCCTTCCAGTACCGGCTGTTCGAGATCGCCTCGACGACGCGGCCGAGCGCCGCGTCGTTCTCGGCCACCATCGCCCGCGGCGTCGGGTAGCCGGCCCGCGTGCCGGCGGTGTGGTCGTTGCCGAGGCGGATGATGTTCAGCCGGGGGAGTCGGCCGTTCTGCTCGAACCGCCTGAATTCTTCGAGCCAGACGTCCACCCGCCGGTTGTCGGGGATCCTCAGGTCGTAGGGCGGGTAGTTCGGATGCACGCGCCCTTTCAGGCCCGGCACGGTGGCGACGACGTCGCCAACGCCCGAGTCCGTCTCGCCCTCGGGGTCCGGGCCGCGCATGGCGAACTCGCCGTAGCTGCGCACGCTGACGCCCGCCCGCGCCGCGGCGTCCCAGATGTAGCCGTTGAGCGGCGCCGTCAGGTTGCCGTAGGCATTGCGCATCTTGCCGGCGCCCTCGCTCATGTAGTGCAGGCCGCGGCCGCCGTAGTTGGTCGGCCAGAACTTCTCGACCGCGTCGTTCGCGTAGGCGCCCGTCGAGTAGGCGTGGCCGTCGAAGCTCACCTCGGCGTCCACGTAGAAGTTGTCGAGCACCACGAACTCGCGGGCGATGGCGTGGGCGTTCGGCGTCACGTCCTCGCCGAACAGGCACAGGGTCGCGTCGCCGTTGCCCCGCTCGAGGTCGCCCAGGACCTGGTCGTAGGTCCGGTTCTCGCGAATGATGTAGAAGACGTGCTTGATCGGCGACGGGTCTCCCACCTTGCGGGGGATCGGCGAGGCGGCCGGGGCGGAAGCCGGCGCCAGGATCGTCGCGCCCGTGAACGGGGTGAGCCCGTACACGGTCTTCGTCATCGCCCGCAGCGCGGCCTTGTCGGGCGTCGGCACGATCGAGAGCGCCCCCTCGAGCATCGAGCCGCTGTACTGGCCCTCGGCGCCGGGGATGCCCGGGCTTCCCCCGCGCGGGTTGGGCGAGGATGTCAGCCCCTTGCCCGACA
>JAJXZZ010000085.1:0-3957 GCA_021779795.1 Acidobacteriota bacterium
TGCGTGGCCACCGAGCCGAGCGTCGTCTTCTCGGCGCTGCAGGAGTTCCGCGACGCGGTGCAGGACGAGGCCGGGGCGGCCATCGACCTCTCCGACGGCGTGAAGGTGGTGTTCGACGACGGGTGGCTGCACGTGCGGGCGTCCAACACCGAGTCGATGATCCGGCTCATCGCCGAGGCCGAAACGCCCGAGCGGGCCTCCGAGCTGATGGACTGGGGCCGGGACCGGCTCAGGCGGTAGTCGGAGGCTGGCCGTATGCGAGCGATTCCAAGCCTCAAGATCAGCATCTCGGGGGTGCGCGGCGTCGTCGGCGACTCGCTGACGCCCGACCTGCTCACGCGGTTCTCGCAGGCGTTCGGCACCTGCCTGGGATCTGGCGCCATCGTGGTCGGGCGCGACACGCGCACCTCGGGCGAGATGGTTCGCCAGGCCGTCGTCTCGGGCCTGCTCTCGGCCGGCTGCCGCATCGTGGACGCCGGCGTGTGCCCGACGCCGACCGTGCAGCTGCTGGTGCGGCGGCTGAAGGCGGCCGGCGGCATCGCGATCACGGCGAGCCACAACCCGCCCGAGTGGAACGCGCTGAAGTTCGTCGGCCCCGACGCCCTGTTCCTGAGCGCGGCGCGCGGCCGGGAACTGCTCGACATCTACCACCAGGGCGAGTACACGAGGGTGGGGAGCCACGCCATCCGCCAGGTGGAGGCGATGTCGGGCGCCCTCGACCTGCACGTCGCGGCGGTGCTCGACCATCTCGGCGAGCTGCCGGCCGGCAAGCGGAGGCTGCGCGTCGTGCTCGACGCGTGCAACGGGGCCGGCTCGGTCGTCGGGCCGCGGCTGCTCGAGGCGCTCGGCGCCGACGTCGTCGGCATCAACGTGACGCCGGACGGCCGATTCCCGCGCCCGGCGGAACCCACGCCCGAGAACCTGTCGGCGCTCTGCGCGGCCGTGCGCGAGCACGCGGCCGACATCGGCTTCGCGCAGGACATGGACGCGGACCGCCTCGCGATCGTCTCCGAAGAGGGGACGCCGATCGGCGAGGAGCGGACGCTCGTGCTCGCCGTCGAGCACGTGCTCGGCCTCACGCCGGGGCCGGTGACCGCCAACCTGGCGACGACGCACGCCCTCGAGCCGGTGGCGGCCCGCTTCGGCTGCGCGGTGCACCGGACCAAGGTGGGCGAGGCGAACGTGACCGAGGGGATGATGCGCTGCAAGGCGGTGATTGGCGGCGAGGGCAACGGCGGCGTCATCTATCCGCGCATCAACTTCGCGCGCGACAGTCTGGTCGGCATGGGCCTCATCCTGCACCGGCTGGCAGGGTCCGGGCGGACCGTGTCCGACTTGGTGGCGGCGCTGCCGCCGTTCGAGATGGCGAAGATCCAGTTCCCGTGCCCGTCGCAGCGCCTGGCGGAGGTGGTGCGCCAGGCGCGCCAGGAGTACGCGCGGTACCCGATGGACCTCCGGGACGGCGTCAAGGTGATGCTGCCCGACGCCTGGTTCCTCCTGCGCGGCTCCAACACCGAGCCGGTGCTCAGGGTCGTCGCCGAAGCGCGCGACGAGGCGTCGGCGCGCGCGCTCGCCCGGCGCGTCCAGGAACGGGTGATGAGTTGGCTGGCGTAAGGGAGGACCGATCGATGCGGTTCAAGCGGGCAGTGGTCGCGAGCCTGGCCGTGGCGGCGTGGGCGGGACTGGGCGCGGCAGCGCCGGCGCAGCCGGCGCCCGCGAATCACCTGATGCCGATGCCGGCGAGCGTCACGCTCGACGCGGGCAGCCTTCCCCTCGACGCGCGATTTGCCGTGAAGCTCGAAGGGCCGGCCGATCCGCGCCTCGCCCGGGCGGCCGGCCGCCTGATCGATCGCCTGACGACGCTCACGGGCATCCCGATCGTCCGCACGGGCGGCGTGCCCGCGTTGACCGTGGTCTGCGCGCGCCGGGCGACGGGCGCGCAGAGGGCGGTCGAGGACGAGAGCTATTCGCTGCGCGTGACGCCGGGCGGAGCCGTGCTGCGCGCGCCGACGACGTACGGGGCGCTGCGGGGCCTCGAGACGTTTGCCCAGCTGGTCGAGCAGGTGCCGGGCGGTTTCGCCGTCCAGGCCTCCACCATCGAGGACCGCCCACGGTTCCCGTGGCGGGGCCTGCTCATCGACGCCTGCCGGCACTGGATGCCGGTCGAGGTCGTCGAGCGCAACCTCGACGCGATGGCGGCCGTGAAGCTGAACGTGCTCCACTGGCACCTGTCCGATGACCAGGGGTTCCGGGTCCAGAGCCGGGTCTTCCCGCGCCTCCAGGGGAAGGGATCCGACGGTCACTTTTACACGCAGGCCGAGGTGCGCGACATCGTGCGCTACGCGGCGGACCGCGGCATCAGGGTGGTGCCCGAGTTCGACATGCCCGCGCACACGCAGTCCTGGCTCGTGGGCTACCCGGCCCTTTCGGCGGGGAAGGGACCGTTCGAGCTGGCGAGGACGTGGGGCGTGTTCGACCCGGTGCTGGACCCGACGAGCGAGCGCGTCTACGCGTTTCTCGGCCGGTTCATCGCCGAGATGACGGTGCTCTTTCCCGACGCGTACTTCCACATCGGCGGCGACGAGGTCAACGGCGTGCAGTGGGACGCGAACCCGGCGATCGTCGCGTTCCGCAAGCGGCATGGGATGGCCACCAACGACGACCTGCAGGCCTACTTCAACAGGCGCGTGGCCCGGATCCTGAAGGCGCACGGCAAGACGATGATCGGGTGGGACGAGGTGTTGCACGAGGGGCTGCCGAAGGGGGCCGTCGTGCAGTCGTGGCGCGGGCAGAAGTCGCTTGCCGACGCGGCCAGGGCCGGCTTCGGCGCCATCCTGTCGAACGGCTACTACCTCGACTACATGTGGCCGGCCTCGCGCCACTACGCCGTGGACCCGCTCGGCAAGGACGCGGCGGCCCTGCCCGACGAGGCGAAGGCCCGGATCCTCGGGGGCGAGGCCTGCATGTGGGCCGAGTGGGTGACGCCCGAGACGATCGACTCCCGGATCTGGCCCCGGATGGCGGCCATCGCCGAGCGTTTCTGGTCGCCCGCGACCGTCACCGACACCGCCGACATGTACCGCCGCCTCGCCGTCGTCAGCCGTCAGCTCGAGGCGACGGGCGTGCGGCAGCGCCTGGACCATGAGCCGATGCTGGACCGGCTTGCGAACGACGGCCCGACCGGTTCGCTCGGGCGCCTGGTGGACCTGCTGGAGCCGGTGAAGGAGTACAACCGCGGCCGCGGGGCGGGCATCACCAGCCTGATGCCGCTGGTGGGCGTCGTGGATGCCGCCAGGCCCGAGAGCAACGCGGGCCGCGCGTTCGGTCTGCGCGTGGACGCGCTGCTGGCCGACCCGGCGCGGGAGGCCGGCCGCGAGCAGATGGCCGACACGCTGAGGCGGTGGCAAGACGATGCGCGCGCGGTGAAGGGGGAGATGGGCGGCCCGCTGCTGCGGGATGCCGCGCCGCTGGCCGACGCGTGGCAGAGCGTGGCCGAGATCGGCCTGCGGGCTCTCGACGCGTTCGCCCGGCGCGCGCCGCTCACGCTGACGGCCGACGAGGAGCAGGCGCTCGCCGCCGCGCAGAAGCCGGTCGCCGACGTGTCGCTCGCCGTCGCGCCGGCGGTGAAGCGGCTCGTGGACGCGTCGCGCTGAAGGCCGGCTGTCGGCGGTCGGCGGTCGGCGGTCGGCCGACGACGGTCGTCCGCTGCAAGCTATCCCAGTGCCGTCACCGACCGTGATCCGCTGCCGGCGATTTGATCACCACCAACCATCCCCGCCCCGGCTCGACCGGGATCGCCCCGTCCGCTTTGAACGTCCGCGCGTCCTGGAACTTCTCGATGGCCGGCGCTTCGAGCGTCGCCGTCTTCGGATCCAGGCCGAGCGCCTTCCAGTCGATTGTCAGACGGACGCTCACCGGCTCTTTCGCCCAGCTCGCCAGCGCCACCATCGTGCGGCC
>JAJXZZ010000085.1:3967-10043 GCA_021779795.1 Acidobacteriota bacterium
TGTCCACGATGCCGAAGTCGTCCCATGCCTTCCACAGCGGCCGGGGATCGCCCGCCCACGGCAGCCGACCCGTCATCCCGTAGACCATGCCGCGCCACGGGTTGCCGTTGTCCTGCAGCATCTCGCCCATCAGGCCGAACGGGATGCCGGAGATCTCGACCAGCCAGTAGTCGGGCGCGGAGTTGTAGTCGAAGTACTCGCCGAACCAGAGCCGGTTCAGGTACGGGAAGTGCTCGAGGTAGAGGTTCGCGCTGCTGGCGAACCCGTCGCGCGGGTTGTACTGGTTGGCCGAGTGCAGGTCGATGAGCGCGCCGGGGCGGGCGCGGTCCAGCACCTTGCGGACCCGCTTCATCGTCTGCCGGTCGAACGCCACGTCGT
Source organism: Acidobacteriota bacterium (assembly GCA_021779795.1). Classification (GTDB taxonomy): domain Bacteria; phylum Acidobacteriota; class Vicinamibacteria; order Vicinamibacterales; family Fen-181; genus FEN-299. The sequence continues at coordinate 4,346 of JAJXZZ010000085.1, forward strand.
CGATGTAGAGACCGTCGATGCCCACGTGCTTCGCCAGCCACGCGAGCCCCTCGACGTAGTAGTTGTGCCAGCGCGAGATGCCCGTGTTGATCACCGCGGCGTCCTTCAGGTCGGGCACGAACCAGCCGGCGATGTAGTCCGAGCCGAGGTGCTCCTGCAGCCACGAGAAGCCGCCGCCCGGGCCGCGCGACAGGATCTCGTCGCCGAGGCTGCGCAGCGCGAACAGTTCGACGGCGTGGTTCGACAGTTCGCGCACCGTGTAATAGATCTTCACCTTCATGCCGCGGGCGTGGGCCTCGTCGATGTAGGCCTTCATCTCTGCCGGGCGCAGGAAGGGGTAGTTGATGTACGGGTTGATCGCGGTGGCGTGGTGGACGTTGATCGTGTTGGCGCCCGTGGCGGCGACTTCGGCGATCGGCTTGAAGGCGTGGTAGTAGCGCGTCGAGAACTGCGCCTTCGTGTCGATCGTGTGGAACGGCGTCAGCAGCAGCCGGAAGTTGTAGTGCTGCACCTCGCCCTTGCGCATCGAGCGCGGCCCGCTGTAGCACTGCACGAGCACCGTGTCGCCGTGCTCGGAGAGGCGGCAGCCGCCGTGCCCGGCGTTGTCCCAGGAGGCGGGCATGACGAGCGGCTTGGAGTGGTAGAAGTTGGTGTTGAGCGGCCGCGAGTACTGGTCGTCCTTCAGCGTGAACTGCATCCCGGCGTTGACGTCGCCGATCCAGGCCGAGTCCTGGTTGTTCTGCACGTTCCAGGTCCACCGGAACGCCGCCGGCCGCAGGCCGCCCTTGAACCCCAGGCCCATCATGTAGCGGGCGACGTCGCGCGCGAACGGGATCTCGAGCCGGATGTCCGAGAGCGACGTCGCCTCGCGGGCCCGCACCTCGACGTCGTACTCGATGTTCCCGTCGAACTCCATCTGCGCCCGCGTCCTGATCGCGAGCGGCCCGGCCGTCCCGTCGGACTGCCAGTGGACGGCGCCCGGTGCGTGCAGCTCGAACCTGATGCCCGACGTGGTCCAGTTCGGGATGGCCGTGCCGGCGCCCTCGGCCACGAGCCGAATGGGCCCGGTCAGCACGTCGCGGCCCTTGTCGCCGATCGACGTCATGGCCTGCGTGAACCGGCTCTGGATCCGCGCGGGGAAGCCGTCGCGCCCGACGACGACCGAGCGGCCGAGGATGCTGACGCTGTTGTCGCGCACCCGCACCGGCGTGTAAGGAGCCACGATGCCGTCGTCCTCGGCGAGCGTGGAGTCGAGCCAGCGGAGGCGCGAGTGCCGCCACGGCTCGTCGTCGCCCGAGTCGGCGATCGCGCGGTTCGAGACGGTCAGCGTGACGGGGACGCGCGTGGCGGCCAGGCCGGCCGGCGCAATCGTCACCGTGCCGTGATACCGGCCCGGCGCCGCGTTCGCGGGAACCTGGAGGCCGAACCAGAGCGCCTGCACCTTGCCCTGGGGCACGCCGACCGTCTTCGTGAAGCGGCGTCCCATCCAGTCGCGCCCGCCGAGATTCGTGCAGCGCATCGCGGACGCGGGGATCGCCGCCGGCCCGGCCTCCGCTTTGAAGTCGCTGAACTGCGCCGCCAGCTTGTCGATCGAGGTGCGCGCGGCGTACACGCCGACCTGGAACGCGTAGAACTCGCCGCGGTCCGCGGTGCCGTGGAACGGCTTGTCGGCGCCGGCCCGGATCCAGCGGAACGGCAGGTCGTCGGTCATCCTGATCGGGTAGCGCCGGTCCTCGGGAAAGACGAGGTAGGGGGCCGACGGGTGGCTTGCCAGCAGCGCCTGCATTTCGGCGGCGGTCGCGATGACCTCCATCGGGACGAACGAGTTGAAGTCGTCGATCGACTGGAACGCCGCCACGCGGGCCAGGGGCAGGGCGGGAACGCGCGGGTCGGCGCCGCCTTCGGCGATCGGTGCGTACCTGGCCAGCCAGTCGGGCCGGGCGGTCTGCTCGGGCTTCGGGTACTCGACCTGCGGGTAGTTCGTCCGTCCCAGCATGGCGTAGGGCAGGTAGTAGACGTAGTAGCGGCCCCGGCCCGAGGTGGGCTGGAAGACGATGTCGCCCGCCTCGCGCGTGATCGAGACGCGCAGCACGTTCTCCACGCGCGCGCCGGTCTGGGCGTCGATGACGATGAGGTTCTTCTGGTCCGGGTTGGCGTCCCGGCGCCGCCAGGGGATGCGGGCGCGGACCGCGTCGGCTGCTGCCGCCACGTCGAGCACGACGCGGTGATTGCCCAGCGTGTCCGCGTCCCACGTTGGCGTAGCGGGGGCCGCGTCCGTGGCCGGCGCGGCCATCCTCGGTTCGCGCGGCGACGGCTGACGGGCCGGGGCCTTGGCCGCCGGGCCCGCCGCCGGGCCGACAGCCAGGCCGACGGCCAGGGCGGCGGCCAGGACGGCAGAGGCGACGATCGGCAGGAGCGTGGTGCGCATGGTTCGGGGTGGCATAGGCGCTGGCGAATCTTAGCGTACCTGCGCGGCGCGCCGGTCTCATCGGTGCCGCGGGACCTCTGCCGCGTGTGGTACGATGGGCCTGTTGCCGTTTACGATCGGAGTCGATATGGCCTACCCGTATACACCGGCTGCAGCCGGTCGCAAGGACGCGCCGGCTACCCCCGGCAAGTTGTGGAAGCGCATCCCCCTGGAGCGGCGCCTCGAGGCGTGCACCGCGTTCTGGCAGGACGAGGAAGGCGTAGAGCAGCAGGCCGAGGCGCTGCTGGCCATCGCCAGCCATCTCAAGTTCAGGACCAAGTCGGTGCGGGCGCTGCCGCTCGAGCGGAAGGCGCGCTACCTGGCGACGCTGCCCGGCGTGCCCGATTCGGTGGCGGGCCGCGTGCTGGTGGCGTACCACCTGGCGCACCAGCGGCCGATGCTGGGGGCGTTCCTCGACGCGGTCGGCCTCGCGCACGACCACGGCGTGCTGACCGAGGAGAAGGTGACGGCGCCCGACGCGGAGCGCCTGAAGCAGGCGGTCGCCTCGCTGGCGGCGGCGTACCCGGCGGCGGACGTGGACCTGTACTTCCGGACCCTCCTGGCGCAGGACCCCGAGACCTGGGCCGGCCTGGCCGACGTTCTGGCGGCCGACGAGGCGCAGTAGGTCGATGGCCGGGGACGCGCACCCGCACGCCGGCCGGCCCGCGCGGCGCGGGCCCGAGGCGCCGGACATCAGCGAGAAGGGCGGCCTCAGGGACGGGCAGCCGCAGCGGTCCGACGCGCGGCTGTTCATGCAGGTGCTGGCGTTCGGCGGGTGCGCCGACGCGCGGCCGCTCGGGCCGCACCTGGCCGCGGCGGGCGTCGTCGGGTCCGTCTACGAGGACCTGAACGATCCGCGCGGCGTGGCCGTCCTGGCGCTCAGCCGCGACCCGGCCTATTTCCTCGACACGCTCAGGCCCGCCCTCAGTGCCGGGCCGTTTGCCGCGCTGGCGCCGAAACCGGGGTTCCGGCTGTTCGGCCGCACCTACGCGCTCGGGTACGAGCCGGACCTCGACGAGGTGCTGTTTCACCGGCCGACGCGCACCGTGCTCAACCCGGAGTGGCCGTGGGCGGTGTGGTACCCGCTGCGGCGGAGCGGGAGTTTCGCGCAGCTCCCGCCGGAGGAGCAGCGAGTCATCCTCGCCGAGCACGGCGCGATCGGGATGGCGTTCGGCGCGGCCGACCTGGCCCACGACATTCGCCTGGCCTGCCACGGTCTCGACGTGGACGACAACGACTTCGTCGTCGGGCTGGTGGGGAAGGACCTCTACCCGCTGTCGGCCGTCGTGCAGGCGATGCGGAAGACGCGGCAGACGTCGCTCTATCTCGACCGGCTCGGCCCGTTCTTCACGGGGCGGGCGGTGTGGCAGAGCGCGCAGGCGTGAGGGCGGTCACGGTTCGCGTGGACAGTTGTCTCCCCAGGTTGTTCCGCCGTGGAATTTAGTCAGCCCGATGGCTGACTTGTTCGTTTCAATATTCCTGCAACGCACAACAGGTCAATAACTTACCGACAATTGGCGATGGCGGGTCTTTTGCTCATTGCCGCTTAGTACTAGGCCCGCTCGATCCCAATCAATGCTTCGGCTCAGAGAGGAGGAGTTTAGCGGTTCTGAGCAGGTCTGCGGTGGCCACCGGTGGCCGCCGCCGAGGCGGTGTGACGCTCGGCGTCGGGGGAACGCTCGCGAGGGTGCCGGTCGGCGAAATGTACGGGCAAGGCCGGCTGGCCGAAGGAGGGACTATGAGGAGACTTGTCGTTGGCATGCTGGCGGCGCTCGCGATTCTCGGTGTCGCGGCGGCGGCTCAGGCCGCGCCGGTCACGTTGACATTCGTCAACCCCGCCTTGCCCGGAAACATCTACCAGCAGACGCTGAACCATCCCTGCGTGATCGGCGATCCGTCGTGCCAGAACCCGGCCGGGTTCCCGTACACGAGTGAATCCGGACCGGCTGCGGGCCACGTGTACGACCTCACGTCGCCGACCTACACGGTCGGCCAGCTGACAGCCCTCTTTGGCGAGACGGCGTTCAAAGTGGGGATCGACGTGAACTGGGCCGCGGGCGCCGGCGCGGAAGTGCTGCAGCTGTTCGAGGTGGTCATCAACGGGGACGTGGCCTTCAATTACGTGGGCCCCACCGCCTTTGCGGCGCAGAACAACGGCAATGGTTTCTCGGACGCCCTGCTGACGGGCATTGACCTGTCAGGCTACGGCACGACGCTGCCAATCTACTTTCACGCCGTCTGGTCGAACGACACCGACGGCATGGAAGAGTACTTCCTGATTCCCGACAGCGCGCCGCCGGTGCCGGAGCCGGCTTCGATTCTCCTGCTCGGCAGCGGCCTGATCGGCGTGGCGAAGTTCGCGCGGCGCCGGCGGTAATGCGCCCGGGTGTGCCGCGAATCGAGGCCAGGCGGATACCGCCTGGCCTCGATTCATGTACGGATGCGACAGCCGCCGACGGTCGGATCCCCTGTTCGATAGAGCGCGTCGGTCGCCGAGAGGGAGAAGCGGACGGGGCAGGGCGCCAAGAAGAGGTGCGGCCGCGGCAATGGATCGGCAGCAAGACGAAAAGAGGCGACCGGGCCTCCTGGCCCGGTCGCCTCTTTTCTGAACCTTGGGATGTTCGACTCTCCAGCTACTTCTTCCGCCGGCGGCCGAAGAGCCCGGCGCCCAGCAGCCCGGACCCGAGCAGCAGCATGGAAGCCGGCTCGGGAACCGGCGTGCCGCTGCCGTCGGCGGCATACCCGGTCACGGCCGCAGCCGAGCCCGTCTCGTTCGGGATGAAGATGTGGCCGGCGGCGAAGAAACCGGCGTTGTTCGCGACGAGCACATCGTTCACCGATGCCCAGGTCCCAGACGTGTTGGTCAGGAGGAACGACATCGGGGTTGCCGAGTCACCCCAGCCATCGGAGTTGTCGATGCTGAGATTGAAGCGCCCGAAGGCGCTGATGTTTCCGGATCCCACACCCGGGTCGGTATAGCCAACGAAGTTCGACACCCCGAACGTCTCGGCATTGACGTTCAGGTTGGTGGCGCCATTGGCGCCGAAGCGATAGTTGAGAGCCCCGACAAATGTGACCTGTGCCGTCGTGGCGGTCGTCAAGTCGATCGTCACGGTGCCATACGGCGAGGTGTAGCCAGCCAAGGCTGAATTCGGCGTGGTGAGATTGATAACCAGCGGCGTCGCGCTCGCCATTGGCGCGAACACCAGCACCGCAACCGCCAACAGCCCA
>JAJXZZ010000086.1 GCA_021779795.1 Acidobacteriota bacterium
CGCGGCGCGCCGGCCGACTCGCGCGCGTCGGCCGCCCGGCTGGCCGACCCCCGCGCGGTCGCGGTGGTGACCGGGCAGCAGGCCGGGCTCTTCGGCGGGCCGCTCTACACCTTGCTCAAGGCGACGACGGCCGTCCTGGTGGCCGAGCAGGTCGCGCGCGACCATGGCGTGCCAGCGGTGCCGGTCTTCTGGGTGGAGTCGGAGGACCACGACTGGGACGAAGTGAACGCCTGCCCGGTGCTGGACCGGGAGTTTCACCGGCAGACGATCACGCTCGGCACCCCGCCAGGCGCCGGCGAAGGGCCGGTGTCGTCGGTCAGGCTCGACCCGTCGATCCTCGCCGCCATCTCGGGGCTGCGCGAGACGCTGACGCCGACCGAGTTCACCGCGGCCACGCTCGACGCGCTGTCGAACGCCTACCGCCCGGGCGTCGGCATGTCGGACGCCTTCGCCAGCTGGCTCGAGTCGCTGCTCGGCCGCTTCGGCCTCGTGGTCCACGACGCCTCCGAGCCCGGCGCCAAGGCGCTGGCCGGCCGCGTCTTCACGCGGGAGCTCGAGCGGCCGCACGAGACGACCAGGCTCGCCTCCGGGCAGGGCGCCGCGCTCGCCGGCCTCGGCTACCACGCCCAGGTGACGCCGCACGCGGACGGCGTCGCGCTCTTCAGGCTCGACGGCCTCCGGCAGCCGGTGCGCCACCGCGACGGCGCGTTCCTCGTCGGCGAGGCGACGGTCGGCGAGGCGGCGCTCGTCGAGGAGGCGCGCCTCCACCCCGAGCGCTTCAGCCCGAACGTCCTGCTGCGGCCGATCGTGCAGGACACGCTGTTCCCCACCTGCGGCTACGTGGCCGGCCCGAGCGAGCTCGCCTACCTGGCGCAGCTCGGCCCGGTCTACGCCCGGTTCGGCGTGCCGCAGCCCCTGTTCGTCCCGCGGGCGAGCGCGACGATCCTCGACGCGGCGTCGGCGAAGTTCCTCGCCAGGCACGGGCTCGCGCTCGAGGCGCTGCAGGCCGACAGCGAGGCGGTGCTCAACCGCCTGCTCGCGCGGCAGCTCCCGACCGCGGTCGAGGAGGCGTTCGACGAGGTCTCGCGCGCGGCCGACGCCGGCATGGCGCGCCTGGCCGACACGGTGACGGCCATCGACCCGACGCTGGCCGGCGCCGCCCGGAGCGCCCTCGGGCGCATGCGGCACGACCTCGACGGGCTGCACGACAAGATCATCCACGCCGCCAAGCGGCGTGACGACACGCTGCGCCGGCAGTTCGCCCGCGTCCGCGCGCAGGCGTTTCCCGACGGCCACCCGCAGGAACGGGCCGTCGGCTTCGTGTACTTCCTGAACCGGTACGGCCCCGCGCTCATCGACCGCCTGCACGACGACGTGCCGCTCGACGCGGGGACGCACTGGGTATTGACACTCTGAGCGGCCCTGTGACGTCATCGTCTTCCCGTCCATCCTCCTCGCCCAAGGGCAAGCGCCGTTCGCGGCGCCTCGGCCGATGGGCGCTCGTGTTCCTGGTCGTGGTCGGCCTCCCCGCCCTGCTGGGCGCGGCCGTCTTCACCTATTCGTACTTCCGCTTCGCCAGCCTCATCGACCAGCGGCTGCACGGCCACCGCGAGCACGAGCTGCCGCGGGTCTACGGCCGCCCGATCGAGCTGCGGCGCGGCGAGTGGCTGACCGAGCATCAGCTGGTCGACCTGCTGAACGACCTTGGCTACGCCGACCGCGCCAGGCCCGAGCGGCCCGGCGAGTTCGCCGTGGCCGCGCGCGTCGTGACGGTCCTGCCGCGCCAGGGCGAGGCCGCCGGGCGCACGGTGCACGTGCGCTTCACCGCGCCGCCGCCAGTCAAGCCGGGGGCGGCGCCTCCGCCGGGCGCCGATCGGATCGACCGGCTCGACGTGGCCGGCCTCGGCCCGCGCGACCTGGTCCGGCTCGACCGGCCGGTGCTCACCTCGCTCATCTCGGGCGAGCGCGAGAAGCGCCGGCAGGTCGCCCTCGCCCGCATCCCCAAGCGCGTCGTCGACGCGGTGCTCGCGATCGAGGACCGGCGCTTCTACGAGCACCCGGGCATCGACCCGATCCGGATGGCGGGCGCGCTCGTCACCAACCTGACGGGCGACAAGCCGTACCTGGTCGGCGGCAGCACCATCACGCAGCAGCTGGTCAAGAACATCTTCCTCGGCTCGGTGGTGGCCAACCCGAACGAGAAGTCGCTGCGGCGGAAGATCACCGAGCAGCTGATGGCGCTCGTGCTCGAGCGGCGGGCGTCGAAGGACGAGATCCTCGAGTTCTACCTGAACGAGGTCTACCTGGGCCAGAGGGGATCGTTCGCCATCCACGGCGTGGCCGAGGGGGCGCGGCTGTTCTTCGGCAAGGACGTGAGCAACCTGAGCCTGGCCGAGGCGGCCACGATCGCCGGCGTCATCCACTCGCCGCACAACCTGTCGCCCTTCACGTCGCCGGCGCGGGCGCGCGATCGCCGCAACGTCGTGCTGCGCGAGATGGCCGACGCGGGGTTCGTCACCTCCGCCGAGGCGCGGGCCGCCGAGCGCGAGCCGCTCACCACCGTGCCGCGGGCCATCGACGCCGAGGCCCCGTCCTTCGTGGACATGGTCGGCCAGCAGCTCGCCGAGCGCTATCCCGACATCATGCGGAGCACGCAGCGGATCGACGTCTACACCACGCTCGACCTGACGCTGCAGCGCCAGGCGCAGAACGCGGTGCGCGACGGGCTGGCCGAGGTGGACAGGCTGCTCGCGCGGCGCAAGCGGGCCCAGAAGCCCCAGGCCGCGCTCATCGCCATCGACCCGCGCACGGGCGAGATCCTCGCCTGGGTGGGCGGGCGCTCCTACAGCCAGTCGCAGTACAACCGCGTGCTGAACGCGCGGCGGCAGCCCGGCTCGGTGTTCAAGCCGTTCGTGTACCTCTCGGCGTTCGAGAAGGCCGCCGAGGAGGGGCGCACCGACCTCACGCCCGCCACCGTCGTGGACGACGAGCCGACGACGTTCTGGTACGACGACCAGTCGTACGAGCCGAGGAACTACGAGGACGACTACCAGGGCGAGGTCACGCTCAGGCGCGCGCTGGCCCACTCGCTGAACACCGCCACCGTCAGGGTGGCCGAGATGGTCGGGTACGACACGGTGGCCGCGCTGTGGAAGCGGATGGGCACGTCGATGGTGCCGAAGCCGTACCCGTCGATCGCGCTCGGCGCCTTCGAGGCCACGCCCTACGAGATCGCGACCGCCTACACGGTCTTCCCCAACCTCGGCAGCCTGCGCCCGTTGTCCGCGATCCAGCGCATCGACGTGGACGAGCGGGAAGCGGCCGCGCCGAAGCCGCCGGCCGTCAAGCCGATCACCCGCCCCGAGACCGCCTACCTCGTCGAGAACATGATGCGCAGCGTCATCAACGAGGGCACCGGGGCCGGCGCGCGGGCCGCGGGCTTTTCGTTCGACGCGGCCGGCAAGACGGGCACGACCAACGACATGCGCGACGCCTGGTTCGTCGGCTTCACGCCCGAACTGCTGACGGTGGTCTGGGTCGGCTACGACGACAACACGGCGCTCGGCCTCAGCGGGGCCCAGGCGGCGCTGCCGATCTGGACGTCGTTCATGATGGGCGCGCTCTCGGGGCACCCGAACCTGTCGCTGCCCGAGCCGGGCGACATGGTCTACGCCGAGATCGACAAGGACACGGGCCTGCTGGCCGGCCCGGGCTGCCCGCGCGTCATGCGCGAGGCGTTCCTGGACGGCACCGTCCCGACCGCCGTCTGCAAACTCCACAACGACTGAGCGGGCCGGATGAGCGAAGAGATCTACCGCGCCATCGTGAGGGCCCTCGAGCGGGGCGAGCGCGCGGCGCTCGTCACCATCGTGGCCACCGGCGGCTCGACGCCGCAGCGGGTGGGCGCCAAGATGCTGGTCTACGAGGACGGCCGCACGCTCGGGACGATCGGCGGCGGCTGCTACGAGCACGACGCCGCCGGCAAGGCGCGCGAGGCGATCCGCCTGCGCCGGCCGCACGTCTCGCGCTACACGCTCAGCGACGAGCTGTCCGCCGACACCGGCCTCATCTGCGGAGGGCAGATGGACGTCTACATCGAGCCGATCGAACGGGCCCCCGACCTCTACCTCGTCGGCGCCGGGCACGTGTCGGTCGAGGTCGCCCGGTTCGCCGCCGCCGCGGGGTTCCGCGTGCACGTGGTCGATGACCGCGACAAGTTCGCCAACGCCGATCGGTTCCCGGGCGCCGAGGTGGTCGTCGACGACATCCCCGGCTGGCTGGCCGGCGCCGACATCCCGTCCACCGCCTTCGTCGTCGTCGCCACCCGCGGCCACCGGCAGGATTTCGAGGCGATGCGCGCGCTGGTCGGACGGCCGCTCCGCTACCTCGGCCTCATCGGCAGCCGGGCCAAGGTGCTCAAGGTGTTCGAAGGCCTCGAGGCCGAGGGGGCCGACCGCGGGCGGCTCGCCGCCGTCCACGCGCCGATCGGCCTGGACATCGGCGCCGTGACCCCCGCCGAAATCGGGATCAGCATCGCGGCCGAACTGGTGGCGGTGCGCTCGGGCCGGATGGCCGAGCCGCACGTGGCCGCCGCGGCCATGCGCGCGGCCGCCGGTGCGCCCAGCCTTGCACGTTAGTCCTTTCAGGTCTTGCGCTTAGATGGCGCGGCGGCGGCAATCGTGTATAATACGATTTAGCACTCTATGCCTTGGACTGCTAATCCGGGCAGGTCATCAGACATGGCGACTTCGAGGCTCTCCGATCGTTCGCGGCGCATCCTGGCGGCCCTGGTCGGCGAGTACGTCGAAACGGGCGAGCCGGTGGCGTCGGCCACGCTGGTCAAGCGCGGCGGCTTCGGCCTGTCGTCGGCGACGGTCCGCAACGTGCTGGCGTCGCTCGAGGAGCAGGGCTACGTCTACCAGCCGCACACGTCGGCCGGGCGCGTGCCGACCGACCTCGGCTACCGGTGCTACGTCGACATGCTGCTCGAGATGAAGCGGCCGGGGCGGGCGGCGAGCGTCGAGGCGCAGCTGCTCGCCAAGACAGGCGCCCCGACGCTGATGGACGAGGCCCTGACCACCGTGTCGCACGTCCTGTCGGAGGCCTCGCACCACGTGGGGTTCGCCGTGCCGCCGCAGTCGGAGGACGCGGCGTTCCAGCGGATCGAGTTCGTGCCGATCACGGGCACCAAGGTGCTCGTGGTCGTGGTGATGCGCGGCGGCCATGTGTCGAACAAGGTGGTGGACATCGGCGAGGCCCTCGACACGACCGAGCTCTCCCAGGCGGCCAACTACCTCAACGCGGAGTTCGCCGGGCGCTCGCTGGGCGACGTGCGCGCGTCGGTGGCCCTGCGCCTGGCCGAGGAGCGGACGCTCTACGACGCCCTGCTCTCGCGCGCCCTGCGCCTGGCGACGTCCAGCTTCGAAGGACTCGGCGGGCCGCAGGCGCTGTTCATCGAGGGGGCGGCGTCGCTCGTCGAGGAGAACGAGGAAGGGGGCCGGGTCTCGCTCGGCACGCTGCGCACGCTGCTGCTGATGATCGAAGAGAAGCACCGGCTCGTGCGCCTGCTGACCGAGTACATGGAGGGGCCGGGCCTGACGGTGATCATCGGGACCGAGCACACGGCCCCGGACCTGCGCGAGGTGAGCCTGGTGGCGTCCACCTACTCGGACGGCGACCGGCTGGGCGCCATCGGCGTCATCGGCCCGACGCGGATGAAGTACTCGCGCGCCATTTCCATCGTGGACAGCGCTGGCCGCGCGGTAACGCGCCTGCTGCAACAGGGCGGTTGGCATCATTCGTGACACCATGACCCAGGACATCGAGAACGAAGACGTTGGCACGCCCGCCCCGCGGGCGGAAGATCAGGGCGAACCGGCCGCCGGACCGTCGGCGGCCGACGAACTGGCCGCGGCCCGCCGCGAGCGCGACGACTGCCATGACCGCCTGCTCCGCAAGACGGCGGAATTCGACAACTACCGCAAGCGCGTCGAGCGCGAGCGCCGCGACGCCGCGCAGCACGCGGCGGCCGACCTGATCGAGGCGCTGCTGCCGATCGTCGACGACTTCGAGCGGGCGCTCCAGGCGGACGCCGGCCCCGAGGCCGCGGCGTACCGGCAGGGCGTCGAGCTGATCTACAAGCAGATCCAGGACCTGCTGGCGCGGCGCGGCGTGACGCCCATCGAGGCGGTCGGCCAGCCGTTCGACCCGCACCTCCACCAGGCGATCACGTACGAGGCCAGCCCCGGCCGCGCCGAGGGTGAAGTCATCGAAGAAGTGCGTCGCGGCTACACGCAGGGCGACCGCCTGCTGCGCCCCGCGATGGTAAAGGTAGCCAAGGCGTGAGCAAGCGAGACTACTACGACGTGCTCGGCGTGTCCCGCGACGCGTCAGACCAGGACATCAAGAGCGCCTACCGCAAGCTCGCGCTCAGGTACCATCCCGACCGCAACCCCGGCAGCCACGAGGCCGAGGAGAAGTTCAAGGAGGCCGCCGAGGCCTACGCGGTGCTGGCCGACGCCGACAAGCGCGCCGCCTACGACCGGTTCGGCCACGCGGGCGTCAGCTCGGCGGGCGGGCCGGCAGGCTTCGACCCGACGATCTTCGCCGACTTCGGCGACATCTTCGGCGGCCTGCGCGACATGTTCGGGTTCGGCGACGTCTTCGGCGGCGGCCGGCGCAACGGGCCGCAGCGCGGCGCGGACCTGCGCTACGACCTCGAGATCTCGTTCGAGGAGTCGGCCTCGGGACTGGAGACGACGGTCCAGATCCCCCGGCAGGAGACGTGCGAAACCTGCAAGGGATCCGGCGCCGCGCCGGGCACCTCGCCGACGGTCTGCCCGCAGTGCGGCGGGCGCGGCCAGATCCGGTACCAGCAGGGCTTCTTCACCGTCGCGCAGACCTGCCGCCACTGCGGCGGCGACGGGCGCGTCATCACCAAGGCCTGCCCGGACTGCCGCGGCCACGGCCACGTGCCGCGCCAGCGCAAGCTGACCGTCCGGATCCCGGCCGGCATCGCGAGCGGCCAGCGCCTGCGCCTCTACGGGGAGGGCGAGGCCGGCCCGTCCGGCGGCCCGGCCGGCGACCTCTACGTCGTCGTCCACGTGCAGGACCACAAGGTGTTCAGGCGCGACGGCGACGACCTCTACTGCCGCGTGCCGGTCACCTTCCCGCTGCTCGCCCTCGGCGGAGACATTTCCGTGCCGACGCTCGCCGGCCCCGAGAAGCTGACGATCCCCGAGGGGACCGAGTCGGGCCAGGCCTTCAGGCTGCGCGGCAAGGGGATGCCGAGCGTGTCGGGCCGCGGACGCGGCGACCTGCACGTCGTCGTCGAGGTCGCGACGCCGAAGAAGCTGACCAAGGAGCAGCGGCACCTGCTGGAGCAGCTGGCGAAGACGATGCCCGTCGAGAAGCTCAAGCCGGCAAAGCCGAAGGACGAAGACGAGGACCGGACGGTCTTCGATCGCGTCAAAGACATCTTCAGCTAGCAGCCAGGGGCCCGCGGGGGCCCCCGTTCCGCCCCCCCCGGGCCGCTCGGGCAGACGACATGAAGAGTTGGCCTGCGCTGTCGATCGTGTTCGAGTCGGACGGCCCCGACGCGCGGGCCGCCGCCGAGGAACTCCTGCTGGCCGCGCTCGACGAGTTCCCGGTGACCGCGATCCAGGAGTTCGACGACCGCTGGGTCGCGTTCTTCCCGACCGCCGAGGCGCGCGACCGCGCGGCGCAGTCGCTGCCCGCGACGACGCCCTGCATCGCCCGCGTCGAGCCGGGCGAGGTGGCCGACGACGACTGGGCGCGGCGCAGCCAGCGAGACCTCGCCCCCATCCGCGTGGGCCGGATCGTCGTCGCGCCTCCGTGGGCGGCCGGGACGGCGCCCGGGCCATCTCCCGCCGGCCCGCCGGACATCACGATCGTGATTCAGCCCTCGATGGGATTCGGCACCGGCCACCACGCCACGACCAGGCTGTGCCTCGGCCTGCTGCAGCGCGCGAACGTCGAGGGCCGCTCGGTGCTCGACATCGGCACCGGGTCGGGCGTGCTGGCGCTCGCCGCGCACGCGCTCGGCGCCCGCCGCGTCGTGGCGATCGACGACGACCCCGACGCGATCGAGTCGGCGCGCGAGAACCTGGCGCTCAACGCGGTGGGCGAAGGCCTCGAGCTGCGCGCGGGGGATTTCCGCGGGATGGCGGAGCCGGGCGCCGGGTGGGACGTCGTGCTGGCGAACCTGACCGGCAGCCTCCTTTCGCGCGGCGCCGGCGTGCTGGCCGCCGCCGTCGCGCCCGGCGGCTCGCTCATCGTCAGCGGCCTCACCGTGGACGAAGAGAACGAGGTAGTGACCGCCTTCGCCCCGGCGATGACGCCCGTCGCCCGGTTGTCAGAGGACGAGTGGGTCGGACTGGTCCTCAGCCCAATTCCCCCCACACCGCCTGCAGCGCCGTGAGGCCGACCAGCGCGGCCGCGTTCGCCCTGAGCGTGCGCCCGCCGAGCGTCAGCGCCACGCATCCGGCGCGGCGCGCCTCGGCCACCTCGGCCTCGGTCCATCCCCCTTCGGGCCCGACGATGAGCAGCGCCGAGCGGGGCACGGGCGCGGCCGCCACGCCCGCGATGCCCGCCGGAGCCAGTCCCGAGAGCCCGGGCTCGGCCAGCAGGTAGCGCCGGTCGGCCGCGAAGTCGGCCAGGCAGGCGGCGAGCGCGCGGGGGGCGCGCACGTCGGGCACGACGGCGCGCCCGCACTGCTTGACCGAGGCCACCGCGATGCGCTGCCAGCGGGCGACGCGTCCCGACGCCTCGATCCGCCGGGCCGTCACCTCGGCGCGCTCGCACACGAGCGGCACGACGGCCGAGACGCCCATCATCACCGCGTCGCGGACGACCTGGTCCATGCCGTCGCCCTTGGGGACGGCCTGCGCGAGCGCCAGCGTCACGGCCGGCTCGGGCGCCGCGGACACCTCCGGCCCGAGCGAGACCGCCGCGCGGCCGCGGCCCAGCGAGGCGACGCGCGCGAGGCGCTCCCGCCCGCGGCCGTCGAAGACGCGGACCTCGTCGCCCACCCGCAGCCGCAGGACGCGGGCGAGGTGCTCGGCTTCCTCCCGGGGCAGTTCGACGTCGCCGGCGCCCGCGGCGAGGCCTGGAACGAAGAACCTGGCGTGCACGGGCCGAGATTATATCCTTCCGCCGGACCGCGCGCCCGCCGCGCGGCCCCGGCGCGGTCGGGCGCGCTGAGGGTCGCGGGGCGTTGAGTGTATACTGCGCTTCGATGTTCTTTCGCGGGCAGACCATCGGGAAGTACCGGATTCTCTCGTCCCTCGGCAGCGGCGGGTTCGGAGCGGTCTATCTCGCCGAGGACACCTGGATCCACAAGAAGGTGGCCATCAAGGTCCCCCACCGCCAGAACATCGACTTCGGCGAACTGCTTCGCGAGCCCCGTCTCCTCGCCAGCCTGAACCACCCCAACATCGTGGCGATCCTGACGGCCGAGAAGCAGGAGAACGTCTTCTTCATCGTGATGGAGTACGTCCCGGGCGAGACGCTCGAGGCGATCATCGAGCGCGAGGGGGCGCTCGACCTGGTGCGCGCGATGGACCTGACGTGCCAGATCTGCAACGCCGTCGACCACGCGCATTCGCAGAACGTCCTGCACCGCGACCTCCGGCCGGCCAACGTGCTGGTGTCCGAGACCGGCGTGGTGAAGGTGGCCGATTTCGGCACGTCGAGGTTCCTCGAGGTCGCGGCGCAGGGCACGACGGTCATCGGCAGCCCGCCCTACATGGCGCCCGAGCAGTTCCACGGGCAGGCGACGTTCGCGTCGGACATCTACTCGGTGGGCGTCACGATGTACCAGATGCTGACGGGGGCGGTCCCGTACGACACGCCGTCGCCGGCCGACCTGCAGCGGCTGATCCGGGGCGAGCTGGTCGCGCCGCCGCGCTCGCGCAACCGCCGCATCCCCCGGGAGCTGAACGACATCGTCATGCGGGCGATGGCGCCGGCGGTGGGCGAACGGTACCAGCGCGCGGGCGAACTGCTCGACGACCTGCTG
>JAJXZZ010000087.1 GCA_021779795.1 Acidobacteriota bacterium
GCGACTGGTGCCGCCATCGACCAGGATATGGCCGTCGGGGCCGGTGATCAGCAGCGCCGCGATCCCGCAGGTGCCGACATAATAGGTGTTGGCGTGAATCCGCACCGGCGGCGCGGGCGCGTCCCAGTCCATGTCCTTGCCAACGCATTCTCGCGCCCATTGCGGGCCGGCGGTCGCAATCGGCCTGCTGTCGGCCGTGTTCGCGGCGTAGCCGGGGGGTGACGGGCGGGCGCGGGGGCAGGGCCCCGCGGACGGAGACGGAAACGGGATGTCCGACTTCCAGGTGGCAGGGCGGCGCGTCGTGGTCGTCGGGGCGGCCCGCAGCGGGGTCGCGGCGGCGGAGTTGCTCGCGCGCCACGGCGCGCGCGTGACGCTGGCCGACCTCAGGCCCGACCTGCCCGACGCCGATCGCCTGCGCGCGTCCGGCGTCGAGACCGAGCTCGGCCCGCACCGGCCCGAGACGTTCGCCGCCGCCGACCTGGTGGTCGTCAGCCCGGGCGTCCCGCTCCGCCAGCCGGCGATCGCGCGGGCGCGCCGCGCGCGCGTCCCGGTCATCGGCGAGCTGGAGCTGGCCTCGCGGCTGGCGCGGGGCCGGATCGTCGCCATCACCGGGACGAAGGGGAAGTCCACGACGACGACGCTCGTCGGCCGGATGCTGGCGGCGGCGGGCTTCGACGCGCCGGTCGTCGGCAACATCGGCGCGCCGTTCGCGGCCAGGGTGGACGAGGCCACCGACCGGACGATCCACGTGGTCGAGGCGAGCAGTTTCCAGCTCGAGACGACGGTGACGTTCCACCCGTGGATCGCCGCGCTGCTGAACCTGTCGGCCGACCACCTCGACCGCCACGCGAACCTGCGCGAGTACCGCGCGGCGAAGGCCCGCGTCTTCGCCAACCAGGGCGAGGGCGACTTCGCGGTGATCAACGCGGACGACGCCGCCGCGATGCGGCTCGCCGCGCGCCGGGTCCGCGCCGCGCGGCGGCTGTTCGCGCTCGACCGGGCGCTCGACGAGGGCACCGTGGTGGCCGGCGGCTGGGTCGTCTCGAGGTCGCGCGGCCAGGCGGACGCGCCGCTCGTGCCGGTTGCCGAGGTGAAGCTGATCGGCCGCCACCTGCTGTCGGACGTGCTGGCCGCGGCCACGGTCGCCGCGCTGGCCGGCGCGCCGGCCGAGGCGATCCGCGCCGCGGTGGCCGGGTTCGAGGGGCTCGAGCACGCGCTCGAGCCGGCGGGGACGGTCGGCGGCGTCCGGTTCGTCAACGACTCGAAGGCGACCAACGTCGAGTCGGCGCGCCGGTCGATCGAGAGCTTCGACCGCGACGTGGTGCCGATCGTCGGCGGCCGGTTCAAGGGGGGCGACTTCCGCGACCTGCGGCCGCTCGTCGCGAGCCGCGCCACCGCCGTGGTGGCGATCGGCGAGTCGCGGGCGCTGGTGCGGGAGGCGTTGGCCGACCTCGTGCCGGTCATCGACGCCGCGTCGATGGCCGACGCCGTGCGCGCGGCGCTCGCCGCCGCGAAGCCGGGGGGCGTGGTGGTGCTGGCGCCGGCCTGTTCGAGCTTTGACATGTTTCGGGATTACGCGGAGCGGGGACGGGTCTTCAAGCAGGAAGTGCGGAAGCTCGTCGGGGAGCGCGGCGGACGCCGTGAGCCGTGAGCAGTCGTCAGTCGGCCCGGGCGATCGAGAGCTGACCGCTGGGAACGCAGGCTGCCCCAGCCTGCGAGGTCGGTGTCTCGACCACGGCTGGCTGATGACTGCCCGCGGCTCATGGCGCGCCGCCCGCAGACGGTTTCTCGGGTTGGCGAGCCCGGGCGTGTAGGCCTGGGGGAGAGCGGGAGGCGATGGCGCGCAAGCTCAAGTCCGACGCGGTGCTGTTCGGCACGACGCTGGTGCTGCTGGCGATCAGCATGGCGTGGGTGTACAGCGCCTCGGTCGTCACCGCCAGCGAGAAGATGCACGACCCGGCGTACTACCTGGTCCGCCAGGGCCTCTTCATCGTGGCCGGGCTCGCCGGCCTGTTCGTCGCGATGAACGTGAACTACCACCGGCTCGGCCACCGGACCGCGCTGCTCTGGCTGGCGGGCTTCACCGTGGTCGCGCTGATCGCCGTCTTCTTCGCCCGCCCCGTGAACCACGCGCACCGGTGGCTCGGCCTCGGCGGCTTCGGCATCCAGCCGTCGGAGCTCGCCAAGCTGGTGGCCATCCTGTTCGTGGCGACGGTGCTCGGGCGGCGGCTCGAGGCCCGCGAATCGCTCGACCCCGGCCTCGTGCAGGCCGGCGCGCTGCTGCTCGTCTTCGTGGCGCTGATCATGCTCGAGCCCGACTACGGCAGCGGCCTGGTCCTGCTGGCCACCGCGTGCGCGATGGTGTTCGTGGCCGGGCTGTCGTACAAGCGCGTGCTCACCGCCCTGGCGATCCTGCCCTGGCCGCTGGTGGCGATCATGCTGCTCGAGCCGTACCGCCGGCAGCGGTGGCTCGCGTTCCTGAACCCGTACGACGACCCGCTCGGCCGGGGGTTCCAGACGATCCAGTCGCTCATCGCCGTCGGCACGGGCGGCGTGTGGGGCAAGGGCTTCATGGCGGGCGTGCAGAAGATGTTCTACCTGCCCGAGGCGCACACCGACTTCATCTTCGCCGTGATCGCCGAGGAGCGCGGCCTGATCGGCGCCTCGATCGTGGTGCTCTGCTTCGCCGTCATCATCTGGCGCGGCCTGCGCGTGGCCGGCCGCGCGCCCGATGCCTTCGGCGCGCTGCTCGCCGTGGGCCTGACGACGATGATCGGCCTGCAGGCGATGGTGAACCTGGGCGTGGTGGTCGGGCTGCTGCCGTCCAAGGGCATCCCGCTGCCGTTCGTCAGCGCGGGCGGATCGTCCATCGTCATCAGCCTGGTGGCGATGGGCGTGCTGCTCAACATCTCGCAACAGGCGTCGGCCACGGAGTGAGGCGTGCTGGGACGGACGAGGACGATCCATTTCGTGGGCATCGGGGGCAGCGGCATGAGCGGGATCGCCGAGCTGCTGGCGAACCTCGGCTACGCCGTGAGCGGGTCGGATGCCCGGCTCTCCCCCGTGACCGCCCGCCTCGCCTCGCTCGGCGTGCGGATCGGGGAGGGGCACGACGCCCGCCACGTCGGCGACGCGGACGTGGTGGTCTACTCGTCGGCCATCCGGCCGACCAACGTGGAGATCGTCGAGGCGACGAGGCGCCGCATCCCGGTCATCCCCCGGGCCGAGATGCTGGCCGAGCTGATGCGCCTCAAGTACAGCGTCGCGGTCGCCGGGGCCCACGGCAAGACGACGACCACGTCGATGATCGCGCTCGTGCTCGAGCGCGGCGGCCTCGACCCGACGGCGGTCATCGGCGGCCGGCTGAGCGCCTTCGGCAGCAGCGCCAGGCTCGGCCAGGGCGAGTACATGGTCGTCGAGGCGGACGAGAGCGACCGGTCGTTCCTGAAGCTGACGCCGTCGGTGGCGGTCCTGACCAACATCGACTACGAGCACCTCGAGAGCTACCGGGACTTCGAGGACCTGCAGCAGGCGTTCGTGGCGTTCGCCAACAAGGTGCCCTTCTACGGGACGATCGTGGCGTCGGCCGACGACGCCCACCTGCGGCGGCTGCTGCCGGCCATGACGCGGCGCGTCGTCACCTACGGGCTCGACGCGCCCGACGCGCACTACCGCGGCGTGGACGCGGCGGGCGCCGGCTTCGAGTGGCGCTGCACCGTCGTCCGCCGCCCCCAGGGCGCGGCCGCCGGCGACGACGCGCCCGGGGTCACGCTCGGCCGGATCGTGCTGCACGTGCCGGGACGGCACAACCTGCAGAACGCCCTGGCGGCCGTGGCCGTGGGGCTCGACCTCGGCGTGCCGTTCGAGCGGATCGCCGAGGCGCTGGACGGGTTCAGGGGGGCCGAGCGCCGGTTCGAGGACCACGGCGAGGCGGGCGGCGTGCGGGTGATCGAGGACTACGGGCACCACCCGACCGAGATCGCCGCCGTCGTCGCCGCCGCGCGGGCGGCGTTCGGCGCCCGGCTGATCGTCGTGTTCCAGCCCCACCGGTACACGCGGACCCGCCGGCTGCTGGACCGGTTCGGCCCGGCGCTGTCCGGCGCGGACGTGGTGGTGCTGACCGACATCTACCCGGCCGGGGAGGACCCGATCCCGGGCGTCACGCTGGACGCGCTGGCCGACGCCGTCCGGCCGCACGTGCCGCAGGGGCTGCACGTCGTGAGGGACCTCGGCCGCGTGCCGGCGGCCGTCGCCGCGCTGGCGCGGCCGGGGGACGTGGTGATGACGCTCGGCGCCGGCACGATCGGCGCGGCGTCGGACGCGATCCTGGCCGAGCTCGCGGCCAGGAAGGGTTGATCGCGCAAGGCGCGGGAGAGGATCGAGAGGCGTTCCATCGTGCCCGTCACAGCACCTGCCGATCGTCGGTTCCTGCGGGCCCAGGTCAAGCCGGGCCGGCGCCAGGCGCGCTGGCGGACCTGGTTCCGCGTGGGCCTCGTCGCCGGCGCCGCCCTGGTCCTGATGGCGCTGGCCGGGTGGGTCGTCGCGTCGGTGCTGAACGCCCCGGCGCTCAGGGTGTCCCGCATCGAGGTGACCGGCACCGTGCACCTGTCCAAGGGCGACGTGCTCGCCCTCGTCCACGGCGTCCGGGGCCGGAACATCCTGCGCGTGGACCTCGACGACTGCCGCCAGCGGGTGCTGGCGTCGCCCTGGGTGTCGCAGGCGACGGTCAGCCGGTCGCTGCCCTCGACGATCGTCGTGCGGATCGTCGAGCGCCGGCCGATGGCGATCGGGCGCGAGGGCGAGGCGCTGTTCCTCGTGGACGACCAGGGCGACGAGATCGACGAGTACGGGCCCCGGTACGCCGACTTCGACCTGCCGATCGTGGACGGCCTCGCCCGCGGCGCGTCGCCGGACGACGAGACGAACGAGCAGCGGGTGCAGCTGGTGGCGAGGCTGCTCGGCGAGGTGCAGGCCCGGCCCGACCTGGCCAGGCGGATCTCGCAGGTGGACGTCTCCGACCCGCGCGACGCCGTCGTGATCGTGGACCAGGACCCGGCGCGCGTGCGGCTCGGCGACCAGCAGTTCCTGGCGCGGCTGCAGTCGTACGTGGAGCTGGCGCCGGCGCTCCACGAGCAGGTGCCGGCCATCGACTACGTGGACCTGCGGTTCGGCGACCGCGTGTACGTCGGCGCGCAGGCCGGCGCCGGCACGACCGCGGTGGAGGCGACGATCGCCTCGGCCCGGCCGGCGGCGAAGCCGGCGCGCGCGGGGCGGTAGCGGGGCGTCGCCGGGCCCGGGGCGGGACCGGCGGCAGGCAGGGGATCGGGCGGGGAGTGAGGCCAGCGGCCTGGCACGGAGGAGCAGTGGCGCGAAAGGAACGGTACCTGGTCGGCCTCGACGTGGGGACGTCGAAGACGACGGCGATCGTCGGCGAGCCGGGCGAGCACAACAGCCTGTCCATCGTCGGCATGGGCGTCGCCGAGTCCGCCGGCATCCGCCGGGGGCTCGTCGTCAACCTCGAGGCGGCGGTCGAGTCGATCAAGAAGGCCATCGTCGAGGCGGAGCTGACGGCCGGCATCGAGATCGACGACGTGCACCTCGCGCTGTGCGGCCCCCACGTCAAGGGGTTCAACAGCCGGGGCGTCGTGGCCCTGTCGGGCAAGAACCGCGAGATCACCAACGAGGACGTCGGGCGCGCGATCGACGCCGCCAAGGCCGTGTCGCTCCCGACCGGCCGCCAGATCCTGCACGTGCACCCGCAGGACTTCGTGGTGGACGACCAGGACGGCATCCGCGCCCCCGTGGGCATGAGCGGCGCGCGGCTCGAGGTGAACGTCCACGTGATGACCGGCAGCGTGACGGCGACGCAGAACATCATCGCCTGCGTCAACCGCGCCGCCGTGCACGTGGCCGGGTACGTCCCCGGGCAGCTCGCCTCGAGCACCGCCGTGCTGACCGACGACGAGAAGGAGCTGGGCGTCGCGCTGCTCGACATCGGCGGCGGCACCACCGACCTGGCGATCTTCGAGCGCGGCAGCCTCTGGCACACGGCCGTGATCCCGGTCGGCGGCGACCACTTCACCAACGACATCGCCGTCGGCCTCCGGATGCCGATCCCCGAGGCCGAGAAGCTGAAGCGGCGCAGCGGGTGCGCGCTCTCCGCCATGGTGGACGACGAGGAGACGATCGAGGTGGCGAGCGTCGGCGGGCGGCGCCCGCGCGTGATGGGCCGGCGCATCCTGACCGAGGTGCTCCAGCCGCGGGCCGAGGAGATCTTCCACCTCGTGTGGGACGAGATCCGCCACGCCGGCTACGAGAAGTCGCTCAACTCGGGGATCGTCCTCACCGGCGGCGGCGCCATCCTCGACGGCCTGCCCGAGATCGCCGAGCAGATCTTCGACCTGCCGATCAGGCGGGGGATGCCGGCCGGCGTCGGCGGGGGCCTGGCCGACCACGTCAGCAGCCCGGCGTTCGCGACGGCCGTCGGCCTCGCGCAGCGGGCGCACGCGCAGTCGCTCCGCGAGGCGCCGTCCGACGGCGCCGGGCTGTGGTCGGCGTTCAGCGGGAAGTTCCAGCGGTGGTGGCAGGAGTTCGTCCAGTGATCACCGGGCGGGAGCCAGCATGAACCAGCACCCGAACGCGCCGGCCGCGCGGCCGGCGCCGATGACCCTTGCGGCCGACGGCCGCCTGCCGGCCTGGCCCGTCGGCGACGCGGCGGCGCGGGGCGAGACACGGCTGTGGAACGGCACCCTGGCGCGGATGCCGATCCGCGCGCGGCTGGCGCTGGTCCAGCCAAGGATGCTGAAGGCGCAGGTGGGCAGGGCGGGACGGTCCTGACTGGGGCGGGGCGGGCGCGCGGCGCCCGCCCACGATGATTCGAACCGGCGGTCGTCGGGAGACGGCGAGAGACCTGGAGGCGTGAATGGCGAACGAGCAGCACCCGATCCCCGGCAGCGACGCCCTCGCGGACGCGCTGCGGATCCAACTGGGCGACGACCCGCGCCGGCTGGGCGCGCGGATCAAGGTGATCGGCGTCGGCGGAGGCGGCAGCAACGCCGTGAACCGGATGGTGCGGACCGGGTTCGACGGCGTCGAGTTCATCGTCGCCAACACCGACGTGCAGGCGCTGCAGCAGAGCGTGGCGCCCATCAAGGTGCAGCTCGGCGAGAAGCTCACCAAGGGGCTCGGCGCCGGCGCCGACCCCGCCGTCGGGCGGGCCGCCGCGCTCGAGGACACCGAGCGCCTCCTCGAGGCGCTCGACGGCGCCGACATGGTCTTCGTCACGGCCGGCATGGGCGGCGGCACCGGCACCGGCGCCGCCCCGGTCGTGGCCAGCCTCGCCAGCGAGATCGGCGCGCTGACCATCGCCGTCGTGACCCGGCCGTTCATCTTCGAGGGCGGGCGGCGCAAACGGCAGGCCGAGCAGGGGCTGATCGAGCTCCGGCAGGCCGTCGACAGCGTCATCACCATCCCCAACGAGCGGGTCCTCGCCGCCAACCCGGGCCAGTCGCTGCTCGACGCGTTCGCGGCCGCCGACGACGTGCTGCGCCAGGCCATCCAGGGGATCTCCGACCTCATCCTCGTGCCGGGGCTCATCAACCTCGACTTCGCCGACGTCAAGGCGATCATGAGCGGCATGGGCGTGGCCGTGATGGGCACCGGGATCGCCGAGGGCAAGGAGCGCGCCGCCGCGGCGGCGAAGATGGCCGTGTCGAGCCCCCTGCTCGAGGACGCCTGCGTGGACGGCGCCCGCGGCGTCATCATCAACATCACCGGCGGGCCCAGCCTCTCCATCGGCGAGATCAACGACGCCTCGCAGGCGATCTACCAGGCCGCCCACGAGGACGCCAACATCATCTTCGGCGCCGTCGTCGACCCCAGCCTCGGCGAGCGCGTGAAGATCACCGTCATCGCCACGGGCTTCGGCGACGGCCGCCCCGGCAAGGGCAGCCGGCCGGGCGCCGACACCCCCGTCGCCATCGAGAGCTACCAGAGCTGGTACGAGGAGCGCCATCAGCCCGCCGCGGCCGCCGAGACCGGGTCGGTGACGCCGTCGATCCCGGTCCGCCGCCGGCCGGTGATCCCGGTCCCCTCGCAGGCCCGCGCCGTCGTCAACGGCACGCCGGCCGAGCCGGCGCCCGAGGGGATCGCCGGGGAGGCCGAGGCGTCGCCGCTCGACGTGCCCGCGTTCCTCCGCCGCCAGCAGGGATGATCGCGCCCGCCGACGCCGGCCGGGCCGCGGCCCGGCCGGGCGGCGGGCGCGTGGTAGACTGAATAGACCCACGGCACACGCGATCGCCGGCGCCTCAGTTCGAGCCGGCGCTCGGCCCGGCCCTCGTCGGGTACCGCCATGGCTGTCTCTCCGCCCTGACACGATGAGTTCCTGGGAGCAGCGCGAACGGGCGCGGGCCATTCTCGCCCGCGAGGTCGGCGCCGTCCGCAAGCCGCACGCGGACCGGCTGCGCGTCGCGCTCGCCTTTCCCAACAGCTATTTCGTGGGCATGTCGAACCTCGGCTTCCAGGCCGTCTACCGCCTCTTCAACGAGCGCGACGACACGGTCTGCGAGCGCGTCTTCCTGCCGCCCAGGCAGGAGCTGGCCGATGCGCTGACGTCCGGGCTGCGCCTCATCACGCTCGAGTCGCAGTCCCTCGTGGCCGACTTCGACCTCCTCGCCTTCTCGGTCTCGTTCGAGTGGGACTATCCCAACCTGCTCACGATGCTGCGCCTCGCCGGCCTGCCGCTGCGCGCGTCCGAGCGCGACGACCGACACCCGCTCGTCGTCCTCGGCGGCGCCACCAGCTTCCTGAACCCCGAGCCGCTGGCGCCGTTCGTGGACGTCGTCTGCGCGGGCGAAGGCGAGGTGCTCGTGCCGGCGCTCGTCGAGGCGGCGCGGGGCGGCGGCGGCCGCGCGGCCGTGGGCCGCCGGCTGGCCGGCCGGCCCGGCATGTACGTGCCGTCGCTCGTGGACGTCCGCTACGGCGCGGGCGGCGAGGTCGAGGCGTTTGCGCCCGTCGAGGGATCGAGCGTCAGCCTCCCGGTGCCGAAGGCCGCGCTGCGCGCCGCCGAGATGGGCGACCCGCCGGCCACCGCCGTGTTCTCGCCCGACACCGAGTTCGGGTCGCGCCTGCTCGTCGAGGTCGTCCGGGGCTGCGCGAACCTGTGCCGCTTCTGCTGGGCCGGCTACAACTACCTGCCGGTCCGGGCGTTCGACGCCGACCGCATCCTGCGGCTCGCCGAGTCGGCGCGTCCCCACGCCTCGCGCGTCGGCCTGGTGTCGATCGCGCTGTGCGACCACCCGGAGATCGAGCGGATCCTCGCCCGGCTGCTCGAGCTGGGCTACCGCATCAGCCCCGCCTCGCTCCGCCTGGACGACCTCACCGAGCCGATCGTCCGCATGCTGCGCGAGAGCGGCGAGCGCTCGATCACGATCGCGCCGGAAACCGGATCCGACCGCCTGCGGCGCGTCATCAACAAGACCGTCACCAACGCCGAGGTCCTCGACCGCGCCGAGCTGGTGTTCGCGTCGGGCATCGAGAACCTGAAGCTCTACTTCATGATCGGCCTGCCCACCGAGACCGACGACGACCTGGTGGCGATCCGCGACCTGACCGTGCGGCTCCGCGAGGCGATGCTGCGGCACGCGCGCGGGCGGGGCACGGTCGGCCGGATCACGGCCAGCGTGAACCCGCTGGTGCCCAAGCCGGGCACGGCCTACCAGTGGGCGCCGATGGAGCGGCCCGAGATCACCGAGCGCAAGATGAAGCGCCTGCGGCAGCTCGTGGCCGGCCTCGACAACGTCCACTTCAGCATCAAGTCGGAGCGGCACTCGTTCTACCAGGCGCTGCTGTCGCTCGGCGACCGCCGCGTCGCGCCGGCCGTCGAGGAAGCCGAGCGCAACGGCGGGCAGTGGCGCGCCGCGTGCGCCGCGGCCGGCATCGACCCCGACTGGTACGTCTTCCGCGACCGCGGCGCGGACCGGCAGCTGCCGTGGGACGTC
>JAJXZZ010000088.1 GCA_021779795.1 Acidobacteriota bacterium
ACGACCACACCGAGACGTTCGGCCTCTACGTCGCCGTGCTCGGCAAGGGGGAGCCGAGCCCGTTCCTTCCGGAGAGCGACGAGGACGCCGGCATCGGCTCGCCTTCGGCTTCGGCGCGGCAGGCCGGCGGCGAGCAGCCGGCCGCCGAACAGCCCGCCGCCGAGCACCGCGCGCCCAAGCCCCCGGTGACCGTGCAGATCGACTTCGACGGCATCCAGCAGCGGATTCTCGCGGTGCCCGGCGTGCCCGTGCGGCAGTACTCGGAACTGCGGGCGGGCGTGCCCGGCCAGGTGTTCTACCTCGAGGCCGTGTCCGGCGGCGCGCGCGGCGGCGTGCCCGGCGGCGGATCCACGCTGCTCCGCTACCGCCTGAGCGACCGCAAGGCGGCCACGTTCGTCGCCTCGGCCACCGACTTCGTGCTGAGCGCCGACGGCCGCAAGTTGCTCTACCGCGCGGGCCGTGGCCAGCGCGGCGGCCCGCCTTCGGCTTCGGCGGGGCAAGCCGGAGGCCCCAGCCTGTTCCTGGTGGACGCCGACCGCACCCCGCCGCAGGCCGGCAGCGGGCGCGTGGCCTTCTCGCTGCGGATGTATCTCGACCCGAAACAGGAGTTCGCCCAGATCTTCAACGAGGACTGGCGCAACCAGCGCGACTACCTCTACGTGCCGAACATGCACGGCTCCGACTGGCCGAAGATGAAGACGATGTACGGGCAGTTCCTGCCGTACGTGATGCACCGCGCCGACCTGAACTACCTGATGGACATGATGGGGGCCGAGATTGCCATCGGCCACTCGTACGTCCGCGGCGGCGACATGCCCGAGGTGCCCCCCTCGCACGGCGGCCTGCTCGGCGCCGATTTCACCATCGACGCCGGCCGCTACAGGATTGCCCGCATCTACGACAGCGAGAGCTGGAACCCCGACCTGCGCGCGCCGCTCGCCGCGCCTGGCGTGGACGTCACCGCCGGCGACTACATCCTGGCCATCGACGGCGTCGAGCTGAAGGCGCCCGACAACATCTACCGCCTGCTCGACGGCACGGCGGATCGCCAGACCGTGCTGACGGTCAACGCGAAGCCCGCGCTCGAGGGGGCCCGCCAAGTCACCGTCGTGCCGGTGGCCAACGAGCAGGGGCTGCGCACGCGCGCCTTCGTCGAGTCGAACCGCCGGCTCGTGGACAAGCTCTCGAACGGCCAGCTCGCCTATGTCTACCTGCCGAACACCGGCCAGCCCGGCTACGCCAGCTTCAACCGGTACTACTTCGCGCAGCAGGAGAAGAAGGGGGTGGTCGTCGACGAGCGGTTCAACGGCGGCGGCTCGGCGGCCGACTACATCATCGACGTCCTGCAGCGGACCTTCGACGGCTACTTCAACAACACCGCCGGCACCCGCAAGCCGTTCACCAGCCCCGCCGCGGGGATCTGGGGACCCAAGGTGATGATCATCAACGAGATGGCCGGCTCGGGCGGCGACCTGATGCCCTACATGTTCAAGTACCGGAAGATCGGGCTGCTCGTGGGCAAGAGAACCTGGGGCGGGCTCGTCCACACCGCCGACACGCCGCCGTTCGTGGACGGCGGGTCGGCCATCGCGCCGCGCGGCGGTTTCTTCGCGCGCGACAACAAGTGGGCGGTCGAGAACGAGGGGGTCGCGCCCGACATCGACGTCGAGAACTGGCCCAAGGAGGTCGTGGCCGGCCACGACCCGCAGCTCGAGCGCGCGGTGCAGGAGGCGCTGCGGCTGCTGAAGGAGCACCCGGTGGATCGCGCGGTCAAGGAGCCGCCGTACCCGACGACGGGAAAGCGGAAGTGATCGGTTGTAGTGGTCAGTGGCTAGTGGTGAGTGGTCAGTGAATCACGCGTGATCCACTAGCCACCAGCCACTAGCCACTACCGTGCAACGTTATTGCTTTCTGTTCCCCTCGCTATCGAGCCCCACGATCGGCGCAATCCCCGTCGCCTCGAGCGGCTTCCGGATCGTCGCCTCGTCGCCGACGATCACGATCGACAGGTGGTCGAGGTCGATGTACCGCCTCGCCACCCGGATCATGTCCGCCCTGGTCACGGCGTTGATCCGGGCGGCGTACTGCTGGTAGTAGTCGTCGGGCAGGCCCTGCAGCCACAGCTGGCCGATGGCCGCGCCGATGCTGCTCACCGACGCGAACCGCTCCGGCAGGCTCTCGGCCAGCGAGTTCTTCGCCATCTGCAGCTCGTCGTCTGTCACCGGCCGGGCGCCCTGCATCCCGCGGAACTCCTTCATGAACTCGGTCAGCGCGACGTCGCTCTTCGACGAGATGACGTCGCCGCCGGCGCGGAACGGCCCGGGCCCCTTGCCGAAGGCGAACCCGGAGCTGACGCCGTAGCTGAGCCCCTTCTCCTCGCGGATGTTCGCGTTGAGCCGCGACTGGAACATGCCGCCGAGCAGCGTGTCCATCACCTCGATGGCGTAGTAGTCGGGCGTGCTCCGCGGCGGGCCCGGAAGCCCGATCGCGAAGGTGGACTGCGCCGCGCCCGGCTTGTCCACGAGATAGATCGTCGTCGGCTGCTTCGGCGGGAGCGGCGGGTAGGTGAATGCGGGCTTGCTGCCCCCGGCCGGCCAGGCCGCCAGCGCCTTCTCGACGGCCGCCCTCGCCGCCGCCGGCGTAATGTCGCCGACCACGACAATGGCCGCGCGGCCCGGCTCGAAGTAGGCCTTCGCGAACGCCGCCACGTCGTCGCGCGTGATCGCCTTGTAGGTGTCTTCGGTCACGAGCTGGCCGAACGGGTGCGCCGTGCCGTAGAGGACCTTCGGGAACACGCGCCGGGCGATCGCGCCAGGCTGCGCCTTGGCGGCGTTGAGCGCGACGATCCGCTGCGCGCGGATCCGCTCGAGCGCCGGCGCGGGGAAGGTGGAGTGCGTCATCATGTCGGCCAGGATGTCGAGTGTCGGCGCGAATCTCGCCGTCGTCGAGACGAAGCCGAGCGACCCCGACTCGCTGCCGATCCCGACGTTGACCGACGTGCCGAGCATCTGCAGCGCGTTCGACAGCGCCTCGCCGTCGCGCGTCGCCGTCCCCTCGCTCAACATCGAGGCGGCGATGCCCGCCAGGCCGCGCTTGTCGGCCGGCTCGTACTGGTCGGCGCCGCCCGAGAAGAGAATCGAGAAGGACACGAGCGGCAGGTCGTGCTTCTCGGAGACGAAGAGCGCCGCCCCGTTCGGGAGCGTCGTCTCCGTCCACGTCGGCACCCTCAGCTCCGGCGCCTTGCCCGGAGGCGGGATCTTCGAGCGGTCGAGCGCCTGCCGGGCGCAGAGCGCCGCGGGAACCAGCGCGACCGCCAGAGCGACGACCAGGGCGCGTGTGATCCGGGCGTTCATCGCTTCACCTCCGGCCTGGGCGTGTCTTCGGCGCCCGTGACTTTCAGGCTCTCCGCGGGCTTCGACGCCTCGTCGGGCTTGCCGTTCGGCACGACGCTCAGCACGATGCGCCCCGCCGTCAGGTACTTGTTCGCGACGCGCTTGACGTCGTCCGGCGTGACCGACGTCGACTTCGCGTAGGCGACCTTGTAGTAGCCGGGATCGCCGTGGAAGCCGGCGCCCGAGGCCAGGGTGAACGCCTTCCCGAGGTTCGACTCGAGGCCGCGGACGAACGACAGTTCCTCGCCGGCGACGGCCTTCTGGACCTCCTCGGCCGTGGGGCCCTCCGCCTTGAGCCTGGCGACGACCGTGTCGATCGCCGCTTCGATCGCGGTCAGCGAGTGGCCCGGCCTCGGCGTCGCCACCACCATGAACTCGCCGACGTCCTCGTTCGAGTTCTGGTAGGCCGACACGCTCGCGGCGGCCTGCTGGTCGTAGACGAGCGCCTTGGTCAGCCGCGCCGTTCGCGGTCCGGAGAGGATGGCGCCGAGCACCTCGAGCGCAAACTGGTCGTCGCTCGTCTCGCCCACCGTGGGCCACTCGAGGTAGAGCCGCGGGACCTGGACGCGGTCCTCGTAGCAGAACCGGCGCTCCACCTGGAGCGTGGCGGGCGCGACGACGGGCCGGACGACCGGCTTTCCGCGCGGGATGTCGTCAAAGTACTTCGCGACCCACGCCTTCGCCTGCGCGGGATCGAAGTCGCCGACAATCGCCATGAACGCGTTGGTCGGCACGTAGTAGGTCCTGAAGAAGGTCTTCACGTCGTCGGCCGAGGCGGCGCTGAGGTCCTCCATGCTGCCAATGACGTCCCACGAATACGGGTTGATCGCGGGGTAGGTCGCCCGGGCGAGGATCTCGTTCACCTTCCCGTACGGCTGGTTGTCCACCCCCTGCCGACGCTCGTTCTTGACAACGTCGCGCTGGGCGTTCAGCTTGGCGGCGTCGAGCGTGTCGAGCAGGAAACCCAGGCGATCCGACTCGATCCAGAGCGTCGACTCGAGGTAGTTCGACGGCACGGTGTCGTAGTAGATCGTGGAGTCGTTCCCCGTCCCGGCGTTGTTGCCGCCGCCGACCCCCTCGGTCAGCCTGTCCTGGAGGCCGTAGGGCACGTGGCCCGACCCGGTGAACATGATGTGCTCGAACAGGTGCGCGAACCCGGTCCGCCCGGGCACCTCGTTCTTGGATCCGACGTGGTACATGATGGTCACGGCCACGGTCGGAGTCGTATGGTCCGGCGACAGGATGACCGTCAGGCCGTTGGGGAGCGCGTAGCTCTCGAACGGGATCTTGATGACATCGGTCGGCGGCCGGGTCGCCGGCGGCGGCTGCTGGGCGGCGGCCACCGAGGCGAGCGCCGCGAGTGCGACCCAGGCGAGCAGCGAGCTTCGTTTGAGCACGGCGGGATCTGCTCCTTGAAAGAAGTGCGACGGACGATATTACTCCCGATCGGAGCCGGCCACGGGGCCGGGACGAACGGAGCGACTTGGAATCTGGCAATCGTGCGATCTTGCGATCGGGGCCAGGGGCTGAGGGCTGAGGGCTGAAGGCTGAGGGCTGAGGGCTGAGGGCTGAGGGCCGCGTCAGCCGCGGCCCCTGGACATGGTCATGTGGCCATCTGGCCATCTGGCGATCTGGCGATCTGGCGATCTGGCGATCTGGCGATCGTGCGATCTAGGCCGAAGGTCTTACTTCGTACTTCGTACTTCGTACTTCGTACTTCGTACTTCGTACTTCGTACTTCGTACTTCGTACTTCGTACTTCGCAAGATCGCACGATCGCACGATCCGCCGATTTCCCTGTCTACTTGCCGGCCGGCGGCCCCGAAATCTTCTGCAGCACCGCCAGGGTTCTGGCGGCGATGGTCTTTTCGAACGCGGCCAGCTCGGATGGTGTCGGGCTCTTGCCGAGCAGCTGTTCCGTCTCACGCAGGTTGTCGCGCTCCGCAGCCAGGGTCGCCGGCAGCCAGCCGGTCCCGGCCGAGTTGTCGAGGCGCGTGACGTCCACGTATTCCCGGCGCTCCGCCGACTTCAGGGGGCGCAGCACGTCCTTCAACCGCGCCGACTCCTTCAGCAGCGGCGCGTCGCGTCCCTCCCACAGTTCCGCGGGCGGCGTGCCCGCCGCGACCCACAGCGGAACGGCCACCGAGGTCAGCGGCTCACCGAGGATCACCCACATCGTCGCGCGGCCGGGGTCCTCGCCCGGTCTGACGTTCTGGATGACGACGGCGCTCGCGGTGCTCGGCCGGTCGATGGTGTGGTTGGTATGGAGCCAGACCGGCGTGTCGGGCGGGAACGTGTGCCACAGGGCGCGGTCCGGGTGGCGCAGGAGGGGGTGGCCCAGGTCGCGCGACATCGTCTGCAGGATGTACCCGACCGACAGTTTGCCGCCCGGCGCCCCCTTGAGCAGGACCGCCTCGCGGTCGAAGCGGAGGTATCCGCCGCCCTGGTCGGGGGTCCCCGTCCGTGAGAAGTTCGTGTTCCCCAGGTAGTGTTCGGGCGTGTCGGCGGCGTTGAGCCGTGTCACCCCGTGGGCATGCGTCTCGAAGATCGCCGCGCCCCCTCTCGCGTCCACCGCCAGGAAGTTCGAGCGGGTCCCGCGATTCTTGCCGAAGTTGTGCTTCAGGAATTGCTCGAAGTCGTCCACCGTCGCGCATGTGCGGGCCGCGTCGCCCATCAGGATCGCGGGGTTCCCCGAGGGCTCGCTCGCGGGCAGGTTGGTGGTGGCGGTGTTGGCGACGGCGAAGCCGGCGGCGTTCAGCGCCGCCCACGCGAGCCGGCCGTTGCCCGGGTCGCCGTCCACCAGCGCGAGGTAGCTGTACGGCTTGTCGTCAACGAACACGACCTTGTTCGACAGCTCGCTGGGATTGTCGCGGTTCTTCCAGAGCAGTGACCCGCCGGTCGCCGTGCCCGTGCCGGTGGCGACCAGGGAGGTGCACTCCTCCACGTCGGCCGCGGTCCACGCCCCGGCCGCGCCCAGGACGAGCAGCAGGAGGCCGATGAGTATTCGCTTCTTCATTCGATCCTCTCCGGCGCGCGGCCGGCTCGGAACGTCCGGCGCGGCCGCCTGTCAGCGGCCGCGCCGGGGAGCCGACGCTCAGAACGAGTACGTGATGCCGAAGCGTGCGATTCTCGGAGGCACGATGCCGGTGATGTTGCCGAACGTCGATCCGGAGCGCGTCGTCACGCCGAGTTCGACGTTCGTGTTGGTCAGGTTGAACAGGTCGAACTGGAACGCGAACGTGCCGAACCTGGTCTTCTGCCGCTTCTCCAGGCGCAGGTTGAGCAGGTTCTGCGTCGGGAGTCGATTGGCCGCAGGGTCCTCCATCAGCAGGATGAGCGACGTCAGGTTCGGGAGCCCCGCGGTGAACCGCGCGTCGCGCGCCCACACGGCCCCGCTCTGGCTGGTGAACATGGCGGCCAGCTGCACGTCGTACGGCAGCAGGTAGCTGCCCGACAGCTTGAAGCCCCATTCCCAGTACTTCGACTTCGGGTAGAAGTTCGCCGCGTTCGGATCCTGGGGGATGCCGTTGCGCCAGATGTCCCGGTGGGTGGCCAGGAACGAGGTCACCAGCTGCCAGCGGTTCGACAGCCGCTTCTGGGCGGCCACTTCGATGTTGTGGTAGCTGTTGGTGTAGCCGTCCGTGTTGATGTCCTCGTTCCGGATGAAGGCCGATCCCCGGTAGGCGCTCGAGTAGTCGTAGTAGGTGACCGGCCCGCCGTCGTCGGCGGTGCCGATGACGCCGTCCGGGCCCGGGTCGGTCGTCGTATAGGCATTGGTATAGGCGTCGTACGGCCGCAGCACGTTGACCGTCTGGAACCGATCGACCTCCCGCCGGTAGACGTAGCTGACGCGGGCCGAGAAGTTCTCCGCGACCTGGCGCTCCACCGACCCGGTGACCTCGTGCGTCTTGGGCTGCTTCAGATCGGGGTTGATGGCGGACGACTTGGCCCCGGTCGCCGTGACGAAGGAGCCGAGTTCGCCGGAATCGTAGAGCATGTTGCCGTTGAGATCGTTCCACCGGTAGGTGGACGTCTGCGAGGCGTTGTTGTTGAACGTGTCGCCGTAGGTCGCCTGCGTGGCGAAGTTGTACCACCCGTAGGTCACCTTGAGCACCGTCCGCTTGTCGGCGTCCAGCGGCAGCGACAGCCCGATCCGCGGCGCCCAGTTGTTCCACGTGAGGACGTCCGTGTAGGGGAAGTCCCCCGCCGGGTAGAACTGGCCGGCGGGTTTCGACTGCGCCGGCAGGTACACGTGGTAGCGCTCGAACCGCGCGCCGACGTTCAGCGTGGCCCGATCGCCGATGAGCCACTCGTCCTTGGCGAACGCCGAGACCGTCGTCATCTTGTCGAGCGTGTGGTAGGGGTAGTTGTAGAGCACGATCTGGTAGGCAGCGCCGTTCTGCAGCCGAAGCTGGTAGTCGTACCCGTTGGACTTCGCGTCGGCGTCGTAGGTGCGGCTCTCGTCGGTCACGTCGAGGCCGGCCTTGAGATTGTGGGAGCCGCCCCAGCCGCTGGCGATGTAGTGCGAAATGCTGGCGTCGTACTGCCAGCGGCCGCGGCCGCCCACGTAGGGCGTGGTGTTGTACCGGCCCGAGTACCGGAGCGTCGCCGTATCGTAGGCCGGCGGCGCCTCGGTCCAGTTCAAGCCGTCGGTCGTGTACTCCCAACGGCCCAGGAAGGCGTTGAAGAACGTGCGGTCGGACACCATCCACGACCACTCGGCCTTTCCGGCGCGCGGCTTGAAGATCTGGTGCCAGGTGGACTCCTTGTAGCGATACGCGTCGGCGGTGCGCTCGGGATAGTCCTTCTTCTGGGACTGGATGAAGCCGCTGAAGCGGTGCCGGCTGTTCAGCTGGCCGGTGAGCTTCCCGGTCGTGTTCGCCAGGAGGACGTTGTACTCGCCGGGAACCCCGGGCTCGGCGTAGTAGCCGACCACGCCCTGCCGGATCCGCTGGTTGCGATACGACCCGTAGAACCACAGGTGACGCTTGACGACCGGCCCGCCGAGGTCGAAGTTGTAGTCGTGGTAGGAGAGCAGCGGGTTGCCGAGCCTGGCTCCGCGCTCCTGGAGCGCGGCAGTCACGTTGTTGGCCTGAAGCTTCGGCGTCTCCCAGGACAACAGCCCGGAGCCGTGGAACCGGTCGGAGCCCGACTTGATGACTCCCAGGAACTGGGTGCCCGGCAGCGCGGTCTCGGCGTCGCCGCCCATGGCCTTGATCTGCACGTCCTGGAACGCGCCGTAGTCGTAGTAGAATCCCGACCCCCCGGTGTCCTCGCGCGTGTCCACGCCGTCGAGCAGCGGCGTGTTGCCGCCGGCCGAGGTGCCGTAATTCGAGTAGTCCTGCTGGGTGCCGGCGGCCGATCCGCCAACGTCCACGCCGGACACCCGCAGGCCCGGGGCCATGTTCATCACCTGCCAGATGCTGCGCGAGGTGGGCAGCGTCTCGAGAGCCTCCTTCCCGAGATTCGTCGCCACCCCCGTGGTTCGAACGTCCACGACCGGGGACTCGGCCTTGACGGTCACGGTCTCGGCCACGCCGCCGATCGCCAGCTTTTCATCGAGCGTGGCGACGAAGCCGGTGGCGAGGTGCACGTTGCGCTTGACCGGCGCGAACCCTGTCAGGGTGAACGTGACCGCGTAATCGCCGGCCGGCAGCTCGGCGAACCGGTACCGCCCGTCCGCGCCGGTGACCGTGTCGCGCGTCCCGCTGATGAGCGCGGTGCTGCCAATCGTGACGGACACGCCGGGCATGACGGCGCCGCTCTCGTCGGTCACCTTGCCCTCGATGCCCGCCCGATCCGTCGACTGGCCCGCTGCCGTGGTGGCCCACGCCAGGCAGCCGCCGAAGAGCGCGGCGACCAACAGAATGACCCGAACTCGCATCTTCAACCTCCAGGTCGGAACGCCGTCGATGGTTTCCGCCAGCGTCGAGAATGAGACGCCTGCCGCGCCAGCCCGAACCTGCGGCCGTTTCACCCCCACGCACCTGCCGCGCACGCGGCCGCCGGCCCCTTGCGGCCCCCCCCAACACGCCGAGCTGCGCCGCATCGCCTGACCTGCCGTCGGAGTTGACCGCGGATGGTAGCACAGTTGTTCATCATATAGAATATAATTCATTACCGTGAACACTGTCCCTTCGGCCGCCCGCGTCCTGGACCTCCTGGAATTCCTCGCCGGCATCGAGGGCGGCGTGTCCCTCACGACGGCGGCCTCGTCGCTTGGGCTGGCGAAGAGCAGCACGCTGCTGCTGCTGCGCACGCTTGTCGCGCGCGGATACGCCGTCCGGCGCGATGACGACCTGTACGTCCTGAACGAGTCGGTCCGCCGGCACGGATTCGGCTGGGGCGGGATGCGGTTCGCGCCGCTGGTGGCCGTCGCGACGCCGGTCATGGAGAGCCTATCCGAGCAGTTGGGCGAAACCGTCGTCCTCGGCGCGCTCGGCGACGACTGGCGCGTCCGCAAGCTCGCCAAGGTGGTCGCGAAGCAGGACATCCGCTACGACGTGGACCTCACGACGCCCTTGCCGCTCTACTGCACGGCCATGGGGCGGGTGCTGCTGGGATCCATGCCGGCCGAACGCCAGGCGGCCGCCCTGGAGGGCGAG
>JAJXZZ010000001.1 GCA_021779795.1 Acidobacteriota bacterium
CGCCGCCGCGCGACCGCGCAGCGCCCTGGCCGCCGAGCGCGCCGCGGCCCGGAAGCGCCACGCGCGGATCGGCGCGCTCCAGCTCGTGCGCTGGAACACCGCGTCCAGGATCGGCGCGGCGTCCTCGCGCCCAGACGCCTCCACGGCGTCGATCATCGAGAGGTACGCCGGCGCCGGCACCGTCCGCACGTCCACGACGGCGAACAGGCGCTCGAGGACGGCCAGGGCCCGGCCGTCCACGCGGCTCGCGAGCCAGGACAGCAGGACCTCCTGCGTTCCCGCGTCGGCGTTGGCGATGCCGCGCGCCAGGATGTCCGGGGCGCGCTCGGACGACGAACCCGCGAGCGCGCCGAACGCCGCCCGGCACACCTCGTCCCGCGGGTCCGACAGGGCCGCTTCGAGCGCCGGCAGGTGGTCGGCGCCCGGCGTGAGCTGCAGCAGCCGGATGGCCGCCACGCGCAGGTCGGCCGACTCGCTCTGCGAGGCGAGCAGGCGCCGCAGCGGCTCGCGCCCCTGCCGCCCCATCGCCACGACCACCTGTTCGAGGCGGGCCCGCAGGTCCGGCCTCCGGTCCGCCGCCCAGCGCGCCGCAATCCCCGGCACGAGAGGGACGCCGAGGCGCGAGAGCACGCGCACGAGCGCGTCGGACAGGGGAGGCTCGGCGCCCATGAGCATCTCGAGCGCGCGCTCGGCCAGCGGCCCCCGCGACAGCTTCACCAGGATGTCGGCGGCGGACTCGCGCAGCATGCCGTCGATCGACTCGGACGCCATGCCGCCCACGAGCTCGACCGCGCGCGCCACGCCCGGCCAGTCGTCCTCGGCCGCGGCGTCGAGGGCCTGGGCCTGCAGGATCTCGAGCACCTTGTGCGCGCGGCCGTGCTCGGTCTCGAGGCGCACCAGGTCCCCCAGGAGCCGGGAATCCAATTCCCGGACCGCTTCCTCGTCGATCGACCGCACCCACGCCGCCACCAGCTCCGGGGGCGGCGCGGCGCCCCTGGCGACGCGGTTGGCCCGCTCCCGCACCGCGTGCAGCTCGTCCCGGTAATCGTCGGTGACGAACCGGGAGTCGGAGTACGTTTCGATGTTCCGCTCGAGCTCCGCCCACTGCCCGACGACGTTGCCGGCGAGGGTGACGCCGTGCGCCTCCCGCACGATCACCCGCCGCCGATCGGCATCCGAGACGAGGCGCGTGAAGAGGTCGACGAGGCCGGCCGGCGTGGCGCCGGCCTGTCCCATGATCTTCGACAGGATCGCCGAGACCGTGGCGTTGGACATCCGCTCGACCAGGGCGGACACGACGTCGACCTTGCCGACCATCGCCTCGGGAGTGCCCTGGCTGTCGAGGAGGCCGCGCAGGACGCCCTCGCCCAGGAACTCGCCCACTTCCGCCGCCCGGCGGAACACCTCGTCGAACTGGTCGGGCTTCGTCCAGGTCAGCTGGGCCGCCGCCTTCAGCTCGCGCAGCACCGCGGCCACTGCCAGGGCGTCGTCCGGCGCGCTCTCGATCGCCCGGCGCAGGGCGCCGCAGGGATCGTCCAGGATCGAGCCGCCGACGCCGGCCGTCTCGAGGTAGTGGCTGATCACGCCCGCCAGTTCGATGAAATCGCCGCCCACCTGGCCGCGCAGGAGCGCGCCGAAGTCGATTTCGAGGATGGTCGGGCTCACGTGCTGCAGCGCCTTCCATCGGCGCTGGATCCCGCCCTCGTCGCGGACGTCCTCGGGCTTCCGGGCGAGGAGGGTCAGGAGCGCGCGCCAGGCCTCCGGGGTGTCCCGGCCGTCGAGGCTCAGGGCGCCGACGCCGTGCCGGTGGCAGATGTCGGCCACGTCGGCGACGGCGGTCTGGGTCGTGTCGATGGGCACCCCGCGGGCCAGCAGCGTCCTGGGCAGGATCGTCAGGCAGAGCGGGCCGTCGGCCGCGGCGGCGCGGGCCGCCGCCGCCAGCTGCTCGAGCGCCGAGACGGCCGCCCGGTGCGACGGCGGGTAGAAGCTCACCGCACGGGCCGCCGAACGGAACGCGCGCGCAAACTCCTGGACCGCCGGCTCCTGGGGAAGCCGCGTGGCGTTGGTATCAGCTGACATTGCGACGCTTGATCTCCGGGACGGGACGCCGGAACCATCGCCGGACAGGGTCGCTCCGGCGCGGCAAACACACCGTCATCTCAGTTATCGGCGGGAAAGGGCGGGAACTGAAGGGTCCGGGGCGAAACCGTCAGCGTAAGTGCCGCCCGCCGTCGACCCGGATCGTCTCGCCCGTCACGAAGTCTGTCTCGGCCAGGAAGACGACGGCCCGGGCGATCTCTTCCGCGCCCCCCCACCGCCCGAGCGGCGTCGCCTTTTCCACGGCCTCGACCTCGTCGGACGGCAGCCCGGGCGGCGGGAGGATCGGCCCGGGCGCGACGGCGTTGACGAGGATCCGGTCGCCGGCCAGCTCCAGCGCGAGCGCCGAGGTCAGCCCCATCACCGCCGTCTTCGCGACGTAGTAGCCGAGATAGCCCGCGTAGCGCGGCCGCCCGCTCGCCGCCAGCCAGTCCGAGACGTTCACGATCCGGCCGCCGCCCGCGGCGCGCATGTGCGGCACGGCCGCGCGAGCGCAGCAAAACACCGACTTCAGGTCCACGTCGAGGCTCGCCTGCAGGTCGCCTGCCGTCATCTCGTCGAACGGAACCTGGCGGTACACCGACGCCATGTTGACGAGGACGTCGAGGCGCCCGAGGCCGGCGACCACTGCGGCGACGAGTCCCTCGCACGCCGGCGCCGACGACAGGTCCGCCTGGCGCACGAGCGCGCGCCGGCCGGCCGCGCGGATCTCGCCGGCGGCCGCCTCGGCCTCGTCGCGCGAGCGGTTGTAGGCCAGCGCCACGTCGGCGCCGCGCCGCGCCAGCTCCGCGGCGACGCACGCGCCGATCCTCTTCCCCCCGGTCAGCAGGACGACCCGGTCGCGCAGGTCCATGACGAACGCCTCCTTCCGGCGGCCTCCGGGGCCGCGAGGATCAGTCGCGGTCGCCGGCCGGCCGCAGGAACGCCGCGCGCCGCGGCGGCGGCATCACCGACCGCGCGCCCTTCACCGACTTCCAGATCACCTCGTTCAGCAGCAGGTCCGGCGCGCGGTCCGGCGCGCTGAAGTCCATCGCCGCGGACTCGGCCGCCCCGGGCGCTCCCGGCCGGTTCACCTGGTCGATCGGGAACCGCGCGGGCACGGCCGTGTAGGGCCTCGTGTCGGGCTGCGCGACGAAGGCATTGTAGAGCGGCGTGGCCGCGGCGTCGTACTGGGTCATCGGCGGCAGCCCCAGCACGAGCTCGATCGTCCGCAGCACGCCCGACGTCGTGTAGAGCGTGTGGTCCACGGCGCCACGGCGCGTGAACGGGCTCGCCACGAGCAGCACGGAGCGGTGCGCGTCCACGTGGTCGGGCCCGTTCTGCGCGTCGTCCTCGAGGACGAAGACGGCCGACTCCTTCCAGAAGCGGCTGTGCGAGATGGCGTCGACGATCCGGCCGAGCGCGAGGTCGTTGTCGGCCACCATCGACCGGGGCGACACCGATCCGGCCCGCGTGCCGGCGGTGTGGTCGCGCGGCACCCGCATGACGGTGAGGCGCGGCAGCCGGCCCGACGCCTCGAACTCCCGGAATTCCTTCAGCCAGGCGTCGGCGCGCGACTGGTCGGAGATCGCCATGTCGAACGGCGCGAAGGTGGGGCTGATGGCGCCCACCAGGCCCGGCACCGTCGCCTTCAGCGGCGCCGTCCGGTCGCGGAAGTCGTCGCCGTGCATGACGAACTCCCCGTAGCTGCGGACCGACAGCCCCGCGCGGCGGCAGGCGTCCCAGATGTAGCCCTGCGCCGGCGCGGCCACGTTGCCGTACGCGTTGCGCATCGCGCCGCCGCCCTCGCTCAGGTAGGCGCCGCCGCGGCCCGCGTAGTTGGCCGGCCAGATCTTCTCGACCACGTCGGTGGCGTACGCCCCGGTCGAGAACGCGTGGCCGTCGTAGCTCACCTCGGCATTGACGTAGAAGTTGTCGAACAGGGTGAACTGGCGCGCGATCGCGTGGGCGTTGGGCGTGATCCTGTCGCCGAACAGGCAGAGCGATCGGTCGCCGTCGCCCCGCGCCACGTCGCCGAGCACCTGGTCGTAGGTGCGGTTCTCCCGGATGATGTAGAAGACGTACTTGATCGGCGACGGCCGGCCCACTTCAGGCGGGATCGGCGAGACGCGCGGCGCGCCGGCCGGCGCCAGGCGCACGGCGTCCGAGTAGGGCGACAGGCGGAGTGCCTGCGCGGTCATCCGGGCCAGCTCCTCGCGCCCCGGCATCGGCAGCACCGAGAGCGCCCCTTTCAGCAGGCCCGCGATGTACCGCCCCCTGCGCCCCGTCACCGGGTTGGGCCCGTCCGGATTCGGCACCGACGCCAGTCCCTTGCCGCTCAGCACGTAGACCCGGCGTCCCGCGCGATCGAACCCGACGGCCGTGGGGTACCAGCCGGTCGGGATGAAGCCGGAAACCGTGCTGCGTCCCCTCTCCTCCACGTCCACGACGGCGACGACGTTGTTGTCGGCGTTGGCCACGAGCAGCGTCCGGCCGTCCGGCGACAGCGCCAGCCCGTTGGGGGTCGTCCCCGCCGGCGCCTCCGGGAACATCGAGACGCCGATCTGCTCTTCGGCCTTCATCGACTGCGTGTCGATCGCCCACACCGCGTTCGTGTTGGCGCACGCGACGAACAGGCGGCCGTCGGGCGCGAGCGCCATCGCGTTCGGGTGCTCGCCGACGGCGACGCTGCCGGCCGGCTCGAGCGTCCGCGCGTCGAAGGCCAGCACCCGGGCCCCGCCCCACAGCGACACGAACAGGCGCGTCCCGTCGCGCGAGACCAGGCAGCCATACACCTCGGCCGGGAGGTCGATCGTCCGGTCGACCACGCCCGACTCGGTGGACAGCTCGAGCACCTTCTGCTCGAGCGCCCGCGCCACGAACAGGTGCCGGCCGTCGGGGGTGAGGGCGACGCCGCCGCCCAGGGCGGTCGGCGACTTCTCGAGCGCGAAGACGCGGAGGCGCCGGAGGCGGCCCCCCTCGTAGGCGAACTCGTCCACCTCGTCGCCGCCGGTCGAGTACAGGCGTCGGCCATCGGGGTGCCAGGCGAGGCCGAGCCACGCCTGCTCCAGCGGGACGGTGGCGCGGACGGCGAACGTGCGCGCGTCCACGATGGTCAGCGAGGGCTTGTCGTAGCCGTCGTTGCTGACGATGAGGCTGGCGCCGTCGGGGCTCTGGACGAAGGCCATCGGGAGGTCGCCGACGGCGAGGTGCCGCCCGACCGGCGCGAGGCGCCAGCCGTTGGGCAGGAGCGTCGTGCCGTCGGCGCCGCGGCCCGGCCGGCGGGCCGCGTCGGCGGCGCGCTGGGCGGCGGGGACGAGTCCGAAGTAGCCGCAGCCGAACACGGCGGCGGCGGCGAGGCCGGCGATCAGGTTCTTGTTCATTCTCAGCGTATAGTAGTGTCGGTATCGGAATGCACGTCAAGGACGGCCAGCACCCGCCCCGCTCCGAGGCCGCCGGGACGGCTGCCGACGCCGGCGCCGCCGCGGAACTCGACTCCGTTCGCCTGGGGCTCTTCGCCCGGCTGGGCAACGGCCTGCTCTGGCTGCTCGGCCACGCGACGAAGATCCTGCCCGTCCTCGTGATCGGCCTGGTCACGATCGTCTCCTGGCACGAGCTGAAGGCCATCCGGCCGCGCGAGGTGCGGGCGGCCTTCCACGCGCTCGACCCGTTCTGGCTGATGGTCGCCGCCGGCGCGACGCTGCTCAACATCGGCGTCATGGGGCTCTACGACGTGATCGCGTTCGAGCACACGCGCTCGCGCTGGCTCGAGCGCTGGCGGTACGGCGCGGTCGCGTTTGCCTGGAGCAATTTCCTGACGCTCGGGCCGCTGGCCGGCCCGGCGATCCGGTTCTGGCTCTACCGTCCGGCGGTCGACAAGCCCTCCGACCTCGAGGGGGGCGTCGTGTCGATCGCGACGGCGTTCACGGCGGGCCTCGGCGGCTGGGCGCTGGCCGCGTGGCTGCTGCCGCCGGTGAGCGACATCCGCCTCGAGGCGGCGCTCGTCGTCCTGGCGTTCGGGGCGACGCTGGCGGGCGTGCACGTGGCCCGGGCCGTGTTCAACCGGATCGAGCGCCTGGCGGCGCCGTCGGGCGGCCGGATCGCGGCGCTGCACCTGGCGGTGGTCGGGTGGCTCGACTGGCTGCTGGCCGCGCTCGCCTTCTCGGCCTGCCTGCACGCCACGGGCGCCCCCCTCTCGGCGATCGAGTCGATCCGCACCTTCTTCTTCGGCCAGGCCGTCGGCCTGGCGAGCCTGGTGCCGGGCGGCTTCGGCAGCGCCGACGCGTTCTGGATCGCGCGCCTGCCCGTCGGCACCAGCGTCTCGACCGCCGCGCTGCTGGCCTACCGGCTGATCTACTACGTCCTGCCGTGGGCGATGGCGTCGCTGCTGCTCCTCAGCTGGGCGACGCACCGCGCCACCAAGCGGCTCGAGCTGGCGCGGCGGCTGCTCGCCGGCCTCGTCGGCGCGGCGGGGCTGCTGATCCTGCTCAGCGCCGCGTCGCTCTCGATCCGCTCGCGGTTCACGCTGATCAACGAGCTGCTGCCGCTGCCGGTGGTCGAAGTCTCGCACCTGGCGGCGGCGGCCACCGGGATCCTGCTGCTGATGCTCGCGCGCGGGCTGGCGCGCGGCTACCGCGCCGCGCTGGAGTGGACCGTCAGCCTGCTGCTGATGGGCGTCGTGTTCTCGATCCTCAAGGGGCTCGACTGGGAGGAGGCGGTGATCCTGGCGCTCGTCGCGGTGCTCGCCGTGTCGCAGCGCCCGCTGTTCACGAGGAAGAGCCGGGGGGACTGGATCGAGTCGCGCGACGTCGGCGTGGCGTTCCTGGCGCTGCTGCTGTTCATCGTGTTCGGCACCTTCGCCTACCGGGTGCGCCGGCCGACCGTGTCCGACATCGAGACGTTCCGCGCGACGCAGTGGGCCCAGGTCGAGCGCAACCGGTTCCTGCGATCGGCCACGACGCTGGCGCTGGCCCTCTCGGCCGGGGCGGCGTACGTCCTCATGCGCGTCCCGATCCGGTTCCGGCGGCTGGGCGAAGACGAGATCACGCGCGTGCTCGACCTGCACGCGGAGTACGGCGGCGACACCAACGCGCAGCTCGTGGCGTGCGGCGACAAGGACGTGTTCGAGGACCCGGGCCGCGGCTTCTGTCTCTACCGGACGATCGGCCCCTACCTGGTCGTGTTCGCCGACCCGGTCGTGCGGGCGCCCGGCGAGCGCAGCGCCTTCCTGAACGCGCTGTTCGAGCAGGCCGGCGGCCTCGACCGCCGCCCGGTGTTCTACCAGGTGTCGCTCGGCTGGATCCCGGCGCTGCACGACCGGGGCTACGC
Source organism: Acidobacteriota bacterium (assembly GCA_021779795.1). Classification (GTDB taxonomy): domain Bacteria; phylum Acidobacteriota; class Vicinamibacteria; order Vicinamibacterales; family Fen-181; genus FEN-299. The sequence continues at coordinate 7,405 of JAJXZZ010000001.1, forward strand.
CTTCTTCAAGCTGGGCGAGGAGGCGCACGTCTCGCTCGAGACGTTCTCGCTCGACGGCCGCACCGGCAAGGAGTACCGGCAGTTCCTGCGGCGGGCCGAGCGCGACCAGGTCAGCTTCCGCATCCTGCAGCCCTACGAGGTGCAGGGGGTGCTGCCCGAGCTGGCCGAGATCTCGGACGACTGGCTCGAGAGCAAGGGGGTGCGCGAGCGCCAGTTCTCGATCGGCTTCTTCGACCCCAGCTACCTGGAACGCTTCCCGTGCGCGGTCGTCGAGGACGCCGCGGGGCGCCTGGTCGCGTTCGCGAACGTCCTGCCCGGCCCGCGGCGGGAGGAGCTGTCGATCGACCTGATGCGGCACCGCCGCGACGCGCCGCGCGTGATGGACTTCATGTTCACCTCGCTGTTCCTCTACGGCAAGGAGCGCGGCTACCGGCGGTTCAACATGGGGATGGCGCCCCTGTCGAGCGTCGGCGAGATCCGCGGCGCCTACGCGCGCGAGCGGCTGGCGAACCTGTTCTTCCAGCACGGCGAGACCTGGTACAACTTCCAGGGGCTGCGGCTCTACAAGGAGAAATTCCACCCCGAGTGGGTGCCGCGCTACATGGCGTACCAGAACGCCTGGGAGTGGCCGGTCGCCATCGCGCACGTCAGCGCCCTCATCGCGGGGGGCTGGGGGCAGGTGATCAGGGGGCGCAGGTAGCATCCCATGGACCCCGAGGCTCGAGGCCCAAGCTTTAGGCCTTGAGCCTCACCTGAGCCTTGAGCCCTGAGCCCTTTTACTGCCCCTCTCCCTCCTTGAGGTCCAGCCCGAACCGTTCCGCCATCCGGTAGAGCGTGCGGCGGTCGATGCCCATGATCTCGGCGGCCTTCGTCCGGTTGCCGCCGACGCTCTCCAGCACGTGCAGCAGGTAGCGCCGCTCGATCTCGTCCAGCGTCGGCAGGCCGCTGAACAGGCGCTCGCCGAGGTCGGGCGGCGCGCCGAGGAAGGCCGGCGGCAGGTCGCCGGCGTCGATGACGGCGCCGCGGCTGAAGAGCACCAGGCGCTCGACCGTGTTCTCCAGCTCGCGGACGTTGCCCGGCCAGGCATAGGCGGTGAGCGCCTCGAGGGCGGCGGGCGAGAACTCCACCTGGCGGCCGGCGCGCGTGCAGGCGTTCAGGAGGAACTGGCCGACCAGCAGCGGGATGTCCGCCCGGCGCTCGCGCAGCGGCGGCACGCGGATGGAGATCACGCTCAGGCGGTAGAACAGGTCCTGGCGGAACCGCTGCTCGGCCACTTCCTTCTCGAGGTCCACGTTGGTGGCGGCCACGACGCGCACGTCCACGCGGGTGGGCCGGCCGGCGCCGACCGCCCGGAACTCCCCCTCCTCGAGCACGCGCAGGAGCTTCACCTGCAGGGCGGGCGACGTCTCGCCGATCTCGTCGAGGAAGACGGTCCCGCCGTTGGCCTGCTCGAAGATCCCCTTGGTGTCGCTCACCGCGCCGGTGAACGAGCCGCGGACGTGGCCGAACAGCTCCGACTCGAGCAGGCTCTCGGCGATGGCGCCGCAGTTGACCGGGACGAACGGCCGGGGCGCCCGGCGGCCGTGGGCGTGGACGGCGCGGGCCACCAGTTCCTTGCCCGTGCCGCTCTCGCCGACGATCAGCACCGGCACGGCGGCGTCGGCGGCGTGCGCGATCTGCTTGTAGACGGCGAGCATGGGCGCCGTGCGCCCGAGCAGCGCGGGCGGCCGGATGTCGCGCGGCGACGCCGCCCGGGGGCCGGCCGGCGTGCCCGCCTGGACGAGCGCCCGCTCGACGGTCGCCTTGACCTCGTTGATGTCGAACGGCTTGCTGATGTAGTCGAAGGCGCCGGCCCGGACCGCGTCGATGGCCGTCTCGAGCGTGCCGAAGCCGCTGATGAGCAGCACCTGGCCGCGCGGGTTCGACGCCCGGAAGGCGCGCAGGATGTCGAGGCCCGACTGCTCGGCGTTCAAGTTGATGTCCGAGATCACCAGGTCGAAGGGGTGCGCCTTCACGAGGGCGAGCGCCGACGCCGGGTCGTAGGCCGACTCGATCTCGCGGCCGGGCCTGTCGAGCAGGTCCGCCATGAACCGGCAGGTCTCGCGGTCGTCGTCCACGATCAGGATTCTCGGCATAGCGTCCCTGCGGCCTACGCGCCGCGCTCCTCGGCGGCCCCGGGATCGGGCGCCCCGGGCAGGTCGATCGTGAACACCGATCCGACGCCGACCTCGCTCCTGGCCGAGATCGTGCCGCCGTGGCCGGCCAGCACGTCGCGCGTGATGCTCAGGCCGAGGCCCGTGCCGCGGCCGGCCTGCTTGGTGGTCACCCACGGCTCGAAGATCCGCGGCAGCAGGTCGGGGGCGATCCCCGTCCCGGTGTCGGCCACCTCGATCCGGGCGCGGCCGTGGCCGCCCGGCGCGAGCGAGATGGTGATCGCGCCGCCCGCCGGCATGGCGTCGAGGCTGTTGGTGACGAGGTTGAGCAGCGCCAGCTCGAGCTGCACGGGGTCGGCCATGACCGCCGGCGCGTCGGCAATCTCGAGGTCGAGCCTGACGCCGACGGCGTCGAGCTTGGGGCGCGCGACGTCGCACACGCGCCGCAGCAGCTCGGCCAGGTCGGTGCGCTCCTTCGGCATCGGCCGCCGGGCGTGGTCGAGCATCGCCCGCACGACCGAGGTGACCTTGGCGATCTGCTCCTGCACGATCTCGAGCCGCCGCCCGGCGCGGGGGCCGGTGTCCTCGTCCTCGCGGATCATCTGCACGTAGCCCGAGATGAGGTTCAGCGGCGTGCCGACCTGGTGGGCCACGCTGGCGGCCATCTGGCCGACGGCCGCCATCTGCTCGGCGCGCGCCAGCGCCTCGCGCAGCGCGAACACGCGCCCGTAGCTGTCCACGAGCTGCTCGTTCTTGGCGCGCAGCTCCGACGTGGCGTCCCCGATGCGCTCCTGCAGGGAGGCGTTGACCTCCTGCAGCTCGGCGAGCATCTCGTTGAGGCCGCGGGCCACGGCGCCGATCTCGTCCTCGCGCAGCACCGGCGCGCGGACGGCGAGGTCCCGCGCCTGGGCGCGCTGCATCGTCCTGCGGATCGCGCCGATCGGCTGGTGCACCAGCCGCCGCATCAGCAGATCGACCGCGACGGTCATCAGGATGACGGCCGCCGGCACGAACCAGAGCACGACGCTCCGGCCCTGGCGGCGCAGCTCCTGGACCGATCCGAGCGAGTAGGCCACGACCACCGCGCCCCAGACCCGCCCGTCGCGCTTGACCGGCACGCCCACCAGCCTGATCCACTGGCGCGGCGCCGACGTCACCACGTCGTTGCGCGCGCTCGCCGCGCGCGCCAGCGCCAGCGAGTCCCGGCCTTCCGTCGACGAGGTGCTCGCCACGACCGCCGGCGTGTCGTTGTCCACGCTGGCCAGCAGGATCGAGCGGATCGACGGCACGGCGTTGGCGAACTCGCGCAGCATGTCGTTCAGGTCGCCGCGGCGCGCCGGCTCGTCGCCGATCTCGATGTCGTCCGCCACGGCCTGGCCGGTCGACTGGGCCTCGTCCAGCAGGTCGGCCGTGATCGTCACCTCGAACACCCGCAGTTCCCAGTAGCCCGCCGCGCCGATGACGCTCGACAGGACGAGGGCCACGAGCAGGGGAAGCCGCACGCGCAGCGACACGAACAAGTTCGCCACGCTGGGGCGCGATTGCCGGGGAGCCGCCTGGAGTTCAGGTCCGGGAGTCGTCATGTAAGTCCCGTGGCAAGAATAATTTACAACATCGTCGGCGCCCGTGGCCAGCCTGGTACGTGCTTTGTGAGTGCAAACCTCGTCGCCGCGCGGTCGCGCGGCCGGAACCAACGACTCGCTTCCATCCCTGGAGGATTTCGCATGCGCCGTGTTGTCACCGCTCTCACCGTCGTCGTCGCCGTGGCCGCGTTCGGCTCGCTGGCCCTCGCGCAGACGCCGGCCGCCAAGACTGCCGCCAAGGCCCACACCGCGGTCGTGAAGACCGTCAAGACCGCCAAGACGATGTCGGCCATCGGCACCGTCGCGTCGTTCGACGAAGCGACCCGGATGCTGATGCTCAAGACCAGGGCGGGCGAGAAGGCGTTCACGCTCACCCCCGACGCCAAGCTGATGGCCGGCGCCAAGGCCGCCATGACGGCCGACCTGGTGGGCAAGCACGCCAAGGTGACCTACACCGAGGTGGAGGGCAAGAACGTCGCGTCGCACGTGGCCGTGGCGGTCGCGAGGAAGACCGAGGCGAAGAAGGCCGAGACGAAAGAACCGGCCGCCAAGAAGTAGCCTGGCCCGATCCTGTCGTTCCACGGTCCTCGGGCCGGCCTCCGGAGAGGATGCCAGCCGGCCTCCGCCAGGCGGCGGGGGCCGGCCGCTCGTTCCCGCCCGGGACGACGCACTCGAGGCCCCCTCCCGCCGAAGGGGCGCGCCCGGCGTGCCCCCCGCATTTGTGCTAGATTTCCTGAATGGCCATTCGCACCGAACTCACGCTTCGCCTGCAGAACAGCCCGGGCATGCTCGCCAAGGTCTGCCAGGCGATCGCCGAGGAACACATCAACATCGTCGCCATCAACCTGGCGACCCCCCTGATGGTGCGGATCCTCGTGGACAACCCGACGCACGCGGCGGGCGTCCTGCGCGGGCGGCACTACCACGTCGAGGAGCGCGACGTGATCTACACGACGGCGCCGAACGACCCGGGCGCGCTGCTGCGCGTCACGCGCCTCATCGCCGAGGCGGGCATCAACATGGAGTATCTCTACGCGACGGCCATCGAGGGACAGGCGATGGCGAGCGTGGTGGTGGGGGTGCCGGACGCGGAGCGCGCGGCGACGGCCGCGGGGTTGTGAGCGGAAGGCCGGCCCTCGACGGGGCCGGCCTTCGCCCAGAGACGATCGTGCGGCCTACTTCAGCACGTTGATGACGACGCGCCGGTTCTGCGCGCGGCCGTCGCGGGTCGTGTTCGGCGCAACCGGGTTCTCGGCGCCGTAGCTGTAGACGCTCATCCGGAACAGCGGGATGTGGTGCTGCTGGTAGATGTAGTTCCGGACGGCCTCGGCGCGCTCGAGCCCCAGCTTCTGGTTGTAGGCGGCGGACCCGACGTTGTCGGTGTAGCCGTCGATCTCGAGGTAGTTGCCCTCCGGGTTGGAGAGCAGCTGCTGGATGAACTGGTCGATCTTGGCCTTCGCCGCGTCGGGCAGGACCGCGGAGTTGAACTTGAAGTTCCCCTGGTCCTCGCTGAGCGTCACCTGGTAGAGGATCCGCTTCGACGCCTTGTCGAGCGCGTCGGCCTTGTTCATCGCGGTGTCGGCCGTCGTGCGGGCACCGGTCGCGGCCGTGTTGGCCGCCGCTGCGCGCTGGTCGACCTGGGCGATCTTCTGGTTCGCCTCGTTGATCGCGGCGGTGTTCTGCTTGGTCTGCTGCTGGGTCTCCTCGAGCGACTTGGAAACCGCCTCGACCTTGTCGTTGACCTCGCCCACGCGCTGCTTGACGAAGTTCTTCGTCGCGCACGCGGTGGACCCGGCTGCCAGCGCGGCCATGGAAACGGCCACAACGAACATTCTCATAACCTGCCTCCTTTTAGTGCTCACGGTCGTCTTGTGTAAGAGTAACCTGTCGAGCCTGTCCTGCAAAGTAGCCGCTTCGCGAACGCACCTGCAGGCGGCGGTCGTCGGTCCGCACCTCGAGCTGGTGCCAGCCGGGCCTGAAGCCCGGCTCGAAGGCGATGAGGTACTGGTGCCGCAGCTCGGCCACCATCTCCCGCACCGCCGCGGCCGACTCGTCCGGCACGCTCGCGATGAAGCTCCGGCCGCCCGTCCACCGGGCCAGGTCGGCCAGGTTGCCGACCGGAACCGGGTGCGCCGTCTTGACGGCCGTGGCGGCGCCGGGCCGGTCGAGCGGCGACATCACCGCCACGATGTACACCGGCACGTCGATCGACGAGGCGATGCCCGACACCTGGGCCGGCGTGAGCCGGCTGTTGTTGTCGAGGCCGTCGGTGAAGACGATCACCGCCCGGTGGGCGTTGGGCCGGGCGGCCACGTCCCTGGCGGTCGCGGCGATCGCGTCGTTCAGCGACGTCATGCCGTAGGGCTTGATGCCGACGAGCGAGCGCTCGAACGCCGCATCCTGCCGGTAGATTTCGAACGGCTGGACCTGGTGGAGCTCGGTGTCGAACGAGTACACGGCCAGTTCGTCGCGCCCGGCCTGGAGCGTCCAGAGGAAGCTGCGGGCGATGGCGCGCGCCCGGTCGAGCTTTGAGGCCAACTGCATGCTGCCGCTCGCGTCGAACAGGAGCGCCACGCTCACCGGCGCCTCCTCGGCCCGGAACTCCTTGATCGGGCGCCAGGCCCCCCCATCGACGACGTAGAAATCGCTGCGCTTGAGGTTGGTCACGACCTTGCCGTGCTGGTCGCGAACGACGGCGCTCACCGTGACCAGGTCCACGCCAGACCTGAACGTGAGCGTGCCAGACCCCGACCCGTCGGGGACCTGCCCCGCAGCCGTGTGGCTCGACAACCACAGGAGCACGATCAGGCCGGCAGTCAGGCGGCGCATACGCTGAAAGCTATACCACATCCCGTGCCAGTTGCCTAAGCCATTCACAAAAAGTCACTTAGCGATTAGCGACGCCCCTGGGCCAGCCTGTGGGGATACCGATCGTGTAACTATTACGCTCCAATTCGTCTCCCCTTCCCTTCGCGACTCGCCGCCGTTCCATGCACAAGATGGTGTCACGACCGTGTCAGCGGAGCGATGGCACAACTCTTGTTGTTCCAACGCTTTGAAGGCTCAAATCGGCCATTAAGTCAGCCGATGAGGTGACCAATGGCATCTTGGCGCTGGATATTCAACCGATCCGCTGACTCTCGTTTCGGCGATGCCGTCGTGCTGGCGTTCGTCACCGTCCAGGCACTCGACGGCGTGCTGACATACGTCGGCGTCGCGATGGTCGGCCACGTGACCGAGGGCAACCCGCTTGTCGCGAGCCTGATGCAGGCCCTCGGTCCTGCCGCCGGGCTCATGTCCGCCAAGCTCGGCGCCTGCACGCTGGGCGGCATCCTGCACCTGACCGGCACGCATCGGCTCATCGCCGTGCTGACGGCCATCTACGTCGCGGCCGCCATCCTGCCGTGGACGGCCGTCCTCGCGGCGGCCAACTAGCGGCCGGGCGGCGCCCGCCATCGGGCCTCCCGGCACGGCGCCGCCAGGCAAGAGCCCAGATCAGATCATCGACCTGACGGGCGCCCGGCTGTATGCCGCCTCACACGATCCCCAGCTCCTTGCCGACGCGCTCGAGCGTGTCCACCGCGTACTGCAGCTCGTCCTTCGCGTGCCCGGCCGTCACGATCGTCCTGACGCGCGCCTTCCCCTTCGGCACGATCGGGAAGCCCATCCCCTGCGCGAAGACCCCCTCCTCGAACAGCCGCGCCGAGAACCGCTGCGCCAGCGCGGCGTCGCCGACGATGACCGGCGTGATCGGGCCTTCGCTGGCGCCGGTGTCGAAGCCCGTGGCGCGCAGGCCGGCCTTGAAGAACCGGGTGTTCTCCCAGAGGCGCTCGATGATGTCCGGCTCCTCGAGCAGCACGTCGAGGGCGGCGATCGAGGCGGCCATCACGGCCGGCGTGTGCGAGGTCGAGAAGATGAAAGGGCGCGCGCGCTGGCGGAGGTAGTCGATGAGCGTCCGGCTCCCGGCCACGTAGCCGCCGAGCGTGCCGATGGCCTTCGACAGCGTCCCCACCTGGACGTGCACGCGCCCGTGCATGCCGAAGTGGTCCACCGTGCCCCGCCCGTTCCGCCCGAACACGCCGCTCGCGTGGGCGTCGTCCACCATCATGATCGCGCCCGACTCCTCGGCGATCTCGCAGAGCGCCGCCACCGGGCCGAGGTCGCCGTCCATGCTGAACACGCCGTCGGTGATGAGCAGCTTGCGCTGTCCGGCCGGCAGGGCGCGCAGGATCGCGCGGGCCGCGCCGACGTCCTTGTGCGGGAACACCTTGATCGCCGCCCGGCTGAGCCGGCACCCGTCGATGATGCTGGCGTGGTTCAGCTCGTCGGAGACGACCACGTCCTCGCGCGTGAGGATCGACGACACCGTCCCGGCGTTGGCCGTGAAGCCGCTCTGGAAGACCACGGCGGCCTCGGTCTGCTTGAACGCCGCCAGGCGCCGCTCGAGCTCCTCGTGCAGGTCCATCGTGCCGGCGATCGGGCGGACCGACCCGGTGCCGACGCCGTATCGCTCGACGGCCTCGAGCGCGCGGGCCTTGAGCTTCGGGTGCGTCGTGAGGCCGAGGTAGTTGTTGGACGAGAGGTTGACGACGCTTCGCCCGTCGAAGATGGCGCGCCCGCCCTGGGGCCCGCCGAGGACGCGGATGTCGAGGGCGGCGCCCTGCTCGCGCAGCGACTGCAGCTCGGCACCGAGGTAGCGCAGGGGATCGAAAGACATCGTGGGCGAGTATAGCGGGGAACCGTTCGCCGGCTCCAGCGCCATGAGCCCTGAGCCCGGAGCCTTGAGCCCTGAGCCTTTTTCCCTGAGCCCTCTTCCCTGAGCCTTGAGCCTTGAGCCTTGAGCCTTTTGCTGTGCTAGACTGCCGCGACGGTCGTCCCTTGCAGCCCCCACGGTTTGGCGGTTCTGTCTTCGTCGGGGAAACCCTGGAGGCGTGTATGGAACCTGCGCGGGCCAAGGCGGTCGACTATCGGCGGTTGCGGGCGGAGATCACCTGGGAGGCGGCGAAGCGGGAGCTGGGATACGTCGAGGGCGGGTCGCTGAACATCGCCGACCTCTGCATCGACCGGCACGTCATGGCGGGACGGGGAGACAAGGTCGCGCTCGTCCACGAGAACCACGAAGGCGACCTGCGGCGGTTCACCTATCGCGACCTCATGCTGCTCACCAACGGGTGGGCGTCCTTCCTTCGCGGACTCGGCGTCAGGAACCTCGATCGCGTCTGCCTCTTCCTCGACCGCGTGCCCGAGCTGTACATCGCCTTCATGGGCATCCTCAAGATCGGCGCGGTCGTCGAGCCGCTGTTCTCGGCGTTCGGCGAGGACGCGCTGCACGCCAGGATGGAGGACAGCGCCGCCACCGCCATCATCACCGAGCGCAAGCACCTCGGGAAGGTCCGCCGCGTGCGCGAGCGGCTGCCGTCGCTCAGGACCGTGATCGTCATCGACCACGACCCGGGCGGGCGCCCGCTGCGCGAGGGCGAGGTGGCGTACCCGATGGCGGCGAACCAGCTGGTGACCTTCCCGGTCTTCCGGGCCTTCGCCGAGACGCCGAGCGTGCTGCACTACACGAGCGGCACGACGGGCAAGCCGAAGGGGGCGATGCACGTCCACGGGAGCATCTTCGCCCAGTACCTGACCACGAAGGTCGTGCTCGACCTGCGCGACGACGACGTGTACTGGTGCACGGCCGACCCGGGATGGGTGACCGGCACGAGCTACGGGATCATCGGGCCGTGGGCGCTCGGGGCGACGCAGGTCGTGCTCGACGCGGGGTTCTCGAGCGACCGGTGGTACGAGACGATCGAAAAGCACCGCGTGACCGTGTGGTACACGGCGCCGACCGCCATCCGGATGCTGATGAAGGACGGCCTCGAGCCGGTGGCCCGGCACGATCACTCGAGCCTGCGGCACATGTGCAGCGTCGGCGAGCCGCTCAACCCCGAGGCCGTGCGCTGGGGCCGCGAGGCGTTCGGCCTCGACTTCCACGACACCTTCTGGCAGACCGAGACGGGCGCGATCATGATCACCAACCTGCCCGGGATGCCGGTCAAGCCGGGGAGCATGGGCCGGCCGTTCCCCGCGCTCGAGGCCGCGGTGGTCGACCCGCGCAGCGGGGAGCCGATCACGACCCCGGGGCGCGTCGGCCTGATCGCCATCCGGCCGCCGTGGCCGAGCCTGATGCGGACCTACTGGAACAACACGGCCACCTACTACGGCAAGTTCCTCAACGGCTGGTACATCTGCGGCGACCAGGCGAGCCTCGACCCGGACGGCTACTTCTGGTTCTGCGGGCGCGACGACGACGTGATCAACACGGCCGGGCACCTGGTGGGCCCGTTCGAGATCGAGAGCGCGCTGCTCGAGCACGAGGCGGTGGCCGAGTCGGCCGCCATCGGCAAGCCCGACCCGGTGAACATGGAGGTGGTCAAGGTGTTCGTCGCGCTGCGCCCCGGCTACGCGCCGAGCGCGGACCTCGAGCTGAGCATCATGAACCACGTGCGCAAGCGGCTCTCGCCGCTCGCCATGCCGCAGGAGATCGCGTTCGTGGACAAGGTGCCGAAGACGCGCAGCGGCAAGATCCTGCGGCGGGTGCTCCGGGCGCAGGAACTCGGACAACCCGTCGGGGACATCAGCACGATCGACGATAATTAGAAGCGCGCAAGCCGCAGGCCGCCAGGCGCAAGCCGGGAGAGGATTCGATGAAGGAAATGATTCTCGAGTACATCAGGAACGAATACATCGACGACGACGAGGCGGACGAGGTCACGCTCGACGAGAACACGCCGCTGATTTCGAGCGGGATCGTGGACAGCTTCAGCATGGTGAGCCTGAAGCGGTTCCTCGAGAAGAAGTACTCCATTTCGATCCCCGACGAGGAAGCGTCGCCCGAGGCGTTCAACACCGTCACGAGCATCATCGCGCTCGTGAACAGGCACGTGGCGAAGAAGTAGGCGGTTCGCCGTTGTAGTGATCAGTGGCTAGTGGTGAGTGGTCAGCAGATCACGCGTGATCCTCCAGCCACGAGCCACTGACCACTTGCGACCACGCCGCCCTGTCCCTCGTCCCTTCTACTTGAGCGAGATCCTGAGCTTGTACACGTCCCCGCTCGTCGCCATCTCGAGCGGGAACTTCATCTTCTCGAACACGCGCAGCATCGCCTCGTTCTCGCGCAGCACCTCGGCCGTGAAGCCGTGCAGCCCCTGCTTGCGGGCGATCTGCGTCAGGTGGGCGAGCAGTTCGGTGCCGACGCCCTGGTTCTGGTACGCGTCGGTCACGGCGAACGCCACGTTGGCCGTCAGGCCGTCCTCCTCGATGTAGTACTCGGCCAGCCCCAAGACCGGCGAGCGCGTCCCCTCGTCGGGGCAGGCGAGGATGACCATCTCGCGCCCGTAGTCGATCGCCACGAACTCCTGCAGCCGCTCGTGAGGCATGTCGCGCCGCGGCGTCATGAACCGCCGGTACATGCTCTGGTCGGAGAGCGAGTAGAAGAAGTCCTTGAGCGCCGGCTCGTCGCTGATCTTCACCGGCCGCAGCAGCAGGGGGAGGCCCGTCTTGGTCGTCTTGCGCGCCTCGTGGTGCTCGGGGTACTCGCCGCGCTCGCCCGGCACGAACTCCTGGTCGCCGTACACGAGGTGCAGGCGGCGGGCCTCCTCGACGAGCCGGTGCCTGAAGGCCGGGTGCGCGATGGCGATCAGGTCCATCGCCCGCTCGCGGACGTTCTTGCCGTGGATGTGGGCGATGCCGTACTCGGTGACCACGTAGTGGACGTCGCCGCGGTTCAGCGTGGCGCCGGCCCCCTCGGGCAGGAACGGCACGATGCGCGACACGGCGCCGTCCTCGGCCGTGGACTGCAGGGCGAGGATCGACTTGCCGCCCCGGGCGAGAATGGCGCCCCGCATGAAGTCGGCCTGCCCGCCGATGCCGCTGTAGAAGGAGCGGCCGATCGACTCGGCCGTCGCCTGGCCGGTCAGGTCGATCTGCAGCGCGCTGTTGATCGCGCACATCCGTTCCTGCCGCGCGATCACGACCGGGTCGTTCGTGTAGTCGATCGTCCTGAACTCGATCGCCGGGTTGCAGTGCACGAAGTCGTACGTCTCGCGGCTGCCCATGCAGAACGAGGTCACGGCCTGGCCGCGGTCCACGGTCTTGCGCGAGTTGTCGATCACCCCCGCGCGGATGAGGTCCACCAGGCCGTCGGTGAGCAGCTCGGTGTGGACGCCCAGGTGCTTCTTCCGTCGGAGCGCCGACATGATCGCGTTCGGCACGCTGCCGTAGCCCGCCTGGATCGTGTCGCCGTCCTCGACGATGCGCGCGACGTACCGGCCGATGCGCTCCGCGATCGCGTCCGGCACGCTGGGCCGGTACTCCAGCAGCGGCTCGTCGAACGGGACGACGTAGTCCACCTCGTCGATGTGCAGGAAGCCGTCGCCCTGCACGCGCGGCATCTGCGGGTTGACCTGCGCGATGATCAGCCGCGCGCTCGCCGCCGCCGCCTTGACGATGTCCACCGAGATGCCGAGGCTCAGGTAGCCGTGGCGATCGGGGGGCGAGGTCTGGACGAGGGCGACGTCGATCGAGAGCACCCGGCGGTTGAACAGGTCGGGGACCTGCGACAGGAAGATCGGCGTGTAGTCGGCGAGCCCCTCGTTGACGGCCGACCGGGTGTTCGGGCCGACGAAGAACGCGTTCAGGCGGAAGTTCGACTTCAGCCGCTCGTCGGTGTACGGCGCCACGCCGAGCGTCCAGACCTGGATGATCTCGGCGTCGAAGAACGCCTTGGGGTGCGCCTTGACGTAGTCGGTGAGCGCCTGCACGAGGTGCTGCGGCTCGCCGCAGGCGGTGCCGAGGAAGATCCGGTCGCCCCGCCGGACGTGGGCGAACACCTCCTCCTCGGGCGGGAACTTCTCCGGGTACCGCGCCCGGAACCGCTCCAGGTCCTCCATCCCGGTCATCGGCATCGCGCCCGCCTCCCCGCGGCCCGCCGCGGGGGCGGGACCGGGTAGAATGAAGCTGGCTCATTGTACATGGTGGCGTGGGCCGACTCCATTTCAGCGTGCCGGTGAGACATGGACGCGATCGATCAATACGCCAACGACCTCCTCGGGCGGGCGACGGCGGCCGCCGAGGCGTTCCGGACGTTCGGCCAGGAGCAGGTGGACCGCGTGGTCGAGGCGGTGTACACGGCCGCCTGGAACCACCGCGTCGAGTTCGCGCGGCTCGCCTTCGAGGAGACCGGCATGGGGATCCTCGAGGACAAGATCCTCAAGAACTCGTACGCCAGCCTGCTCGTGTACGAGGACATCCGGTGCCGGCCGACCGTCGGCGTCATCAGCCAGGACCCGGTGCTCGGCGTGTGCGAGGTGGCCCAGCCGCGGGGCCCCGTGCTCGCCACCATCCCGGTGACCAACCCCACCTCGACGACGATCTTCAAGGCGCTCATCTGCATGAAGACGCGCAACCCGGTCGTCTTCAGCCCGCACCGGGGGGCGCGCAAGTGCATCCGCGAGACGTGCCGGGTGCTGGCCGAGGCGGCCGAGGCCGCCGGCGCGCCCGCCAACGCGATCCAGTACCTCGCGCGCTCGCAGCCGGAGTACGTCGAGCGGATCATGAAGCACCGGAAGCTGGCGCTGATCCTCGCCACCGGCACCAGCTCGATCGTCCGCACCGCGCAGCAGTCGGGCACCCCCACGCTCGGCGTCGGCCCGGGCAACGTCCCGATCTACGTCCACCGGTCCGCCGACATCGAGCACGCGGCCCGCTCGATCGTCTTCTCGAAGACGTTCGACCACAGCACCATCTGCGGATCGGAGCAGGCGATCGTCGTCGAGCCGGACGTGGACCGGCGGCTCCGCCCCCTGCTGGAGCGGGCGGGGGCGGTCTTCTGCACGCCCGACCAGACGCGGGCGCTCGGCGCCGCCTGCATCGATCTCGAGCGGCGGCGGATGAAGGCGGAGATCGTGGGCCAGTCGCCGCAGGTCATCGCGGCGCGCGCCGGCTTCGCGGTCCCCGAGGGCACGCGGATCCTGGTCGGCGAGCCCGAGGGCGTCGGGCCGGCCCACCCGCTGTCGTACGAGATCCTGGCGCCGGTGCTGGCGTACTACACGGTCGGCAGCTACGAGACGGCGATCGAGACGTGCGCGGCGCTCAACCGGTGGGGCGGCGTGGGCCACACCGTGGGCGTCTACGCGAACGACGAGTCGGTGGTGGAAGACTTCGCGATGATGAACGCCGGGCGGATCCTGGTCAACACGCCGTCGAGCCAGGGGGCGATCGGGGGGACGTTCAACACGCTGAGGCCGTCGCTGACGCTCTCGTGCGGCACCGAGGCGGGCAACGTCAGCACCGACAACATCTCGACCGACCACCTGCTGAACATCCACCGCGTGGCGCGGATGCGCCCCAACACGCGCTGGCTCGAGAAGGCGCGCGCCCGCGCCGTGGACGAGCGCGTGGACGCCGACGAGATACGCAGGATTTACAACAGGAACTGGTAGGGCGGGGACGGGAACGCCGGCAGCGGAGAGCGGATCACGGAGGGAGGCCGGGCAGCGGCTCGGCGGCCAGCGGACCTCCGCCGCCAGCCGCCGGATCTCCCGTCTTCGGACCGTGATCCGCCACCCGCTTACTTCGTACTTCTTACTTCGTACTTCTTACTTCGTACTTCCTACTTCTTCTACGCCCTGCCCTCGAGTTGCGCCTTGATCCACGGCAGCTTGCCGCCGGCCTTGAGGATCTGCGCGTCGAGCGGCGAGAGCGAGTGCACCAGCTCGGCCTCGGTGCCGTCGGTGACGTTCCTGAGCACGATGCGGCTCAGGAGGCTGCCGATGACGACCTGGATCTGGTCGCCCGGCTCGATCGAGTCGTAGTCGGCCGGGTTCTTGAAGGTCAGCGGGACGATCCCGAAGTTGATCAGGTTCGCCAGGTGGATCCGCGCGAACGACCGGACGATCACCGCCTTGATGCCGAGGTACTTCGGCGCGAGCGCGGCGTGCTCGCGGCTCGAGCCCTGCCCGTAGTTGTCGCCGCCGACGATGAACCCGCCGCCCGCCTCCCTGGCGCGCCTGGCGAAGGTCGGGTCCACGGCCTCGAAGACGTACTTCGAGATCTCGGGGATGTTGCTCCGCAGCGGCAGGACCTTGGCGCCGGCCGGCATGATGTGGTCGGTGGTGATGTTGTCGCCCACCTTGAGCAGCGCCGGCCCCTCGAGGACGTCGGGCAGCGGCGGGAAGGCCGGCAGCGGCGCGATGTTCGGGCCGCGGATGATGGCGGCGCTCGAGGCCGCGGTCTCGTCCAGCGGCTGGATGAACATGTTGTCGTTGACGAAGAAGCGCTTCGGCAGCTTGATCGCCGGCGCCGCGCCCAGCTCGCGCGGGTCGGTCAGGACGCCGGTCAGCGCCGTGGCCGCCGCCACCTCGGGCGAGACCAGGAAGACCGAGGCGTCCTTGGTGCCGCTGCGCCCCTCGAAGTTCCGGTTGAACGTGCGCACCGACACCGCGCCCGACGGCGGCGCCGCGCCCATGCCGATGCACGGGCCGCACGCGTTCTCGAGGATCCGGGTGCCGGCCGCCACGATGTCGCGCATCTCGCCGCTGGCCACCAGGTGCTCGACCACCTGCCGGCTGCCCGCGCTCACCGTCAGGTGCAGCGACTCGGCGATCGTCTTCCCCCTGAGGACGGCGGCCGCCACCTTCATGTCCTTGAGCGACGAGTTGGTGCACGACCCGATGCAGACCTGCTGGACCGGGATCTTGCCGATCTCGCGCACCGGCTTCACGGCGCCGGGGCTGTGCGGCATCGCCGCCAGCGGCTCGAGGGCGGCGAGGTCGATCTCGATCACCTCGTCGAACCCCGCCCGCTTGTCGGCCTCGAGCTTCATCCAGTGCGCCTCGCGCCCCTGCGCCCGCAGGAACGCCTTGGTCACCGCGTCGCTCGGGAAGATCGACGTCGTGCAGCCGGTCTCGGTGCCCATGTTGGTGATCGTCGCCCGGTCGGGCACCGACAGCGACTTCACGCCCGGCCCGAAGTACTCGAACACCTTGCCCACGCCCCCCTTGACGTCCACGCGGCGCAGCAGCTCCAGGATGACGTCCTTGGCCGACACCCAGGGCGGCAGCGCGCCGGTCAGCCGGATGCCGACGACCTTCGGGACCTTGATGCGGAACGGCTCGCCGGCCATCGCGCAGGCGACGTCGAGGCCGCCGGCCCCCATCGCGAGCGACCCGATGCCGCCCGCCGTGGGCGTGTGGCTGTCGCTGCCGATCATCGTCCGGCCGGGGCGGGCGAGGCGCTCGAGGTGGAGCTGGTGGCAGATGCCGTTGCCGGGGCGCGAGAAGACGATGCCGTGCCTGGCCGCGACGGTGCGGAGGTAGCTGTGGTCGTCGGCGTTCTTGAAGTCGCCCTGCAGCGTGTTGTGATCGACGTAGCTGACCGACAGCTCCGTCTTCACGCGCGGGATGCCGATCGCCTCGAACTGCAGGTACGCCATCGTCCCGGTCGCATCCTGCGTCAGCGTCTGGTCGATGCGAATGGCAATCTCGTTGCCGACCGCCCACTGCCCCTCGACCAGGTGCGCCTCGATGATCTTCCGTGTGACAGAACTGCCCATCGATGATTCCTCCGTGCGCGCGTCCGCGTGAACCTGCCCTACTGCCGGTTCAGATGGTGTGAGTGCGTCCAGCGAGTGTACCGAATGGGTTGAGAGGGGGTCAACGTGGAACCGGCTCGCGGCAGTTGTCTTCGAACTCCATCAGCTCCACCGGCGCCCCGTCGTCGAGAATGAAGGCCACGCGCACGCCGCGCGACGGACTGTTCGGCGCGATCAGGACCTGCTTTCCTTCGAGCGCCCGGTCGAGATCGTCCACGGCAAATGCAAGGTGCGGCACCGTCCGCACGACTTCCGGCGCGTCGCAGTCCGGGTCGAAGCGCATCCACTCGATCCCGTACGGGCTCGTCTCGAACCCGCGGACGTGGATCCCGAGATGCTCGACGTGCCGCTCGCCGGCCAGAGGCGACGCGTGCGGGATGCCAAGGTGATGGTAGCGCCAGCCGTATCTCGCCGTGGCCGCGGGCGGATCGGCAGGAAGCCTTTGCTCGCTCATCTCGAGTCCTCGATTGCGAGATCCACGTGAACGACCCTGGGCCGCGCCGCCCCGAAGGGGTCGGCCTACAACGGGTCACGCCTGGCGGAACGTGAGCCTTGAGCCTGTGCGGTCAAGGACATAGGTAACAAGCTCATCCACGTTCTGTCATCGCTGGTGGCCCATCGTGCGCAATGACGGAAAGGTCGTTGGGACGTTCATGCGCCGGTTCCACCGTGTGCGTGCGCTGGTCGAGGCGCGCGATCGGGACCTCGACAGCACGTCCGCGCCCCGGGCCGCCCGATCGAACTCCTTGAGCCCCGCCCCGAAACGGCGAACTGCCTGGCTCCATTTCTGCCGATTCGCTGCGCTCACCTTGCCTGGCCAGCTGCCGGACGCGTGCTTCGGCACCGGCGGCTTCCCGCCGCCGAGCCACTGCACCACCCACTCGTTCCAATAGAGCATGCGGGTGAGGATCTCGTAGACCGAGTGCGGGGCGCCGGCAGGACGGACGCCCGCCTGCTTCCAGCCGAGTCCCGCGAAGATCGTCCCGGTGTCCACGTGCGCGCCGGTTCCGTGCAGGGCGTTGCGCAGCGCCACGCCCACGGCGTCATGTCCGTCGGTCATGATGCGCTCCAGTCATGCCATGGTTCCGTGGTGTCCGGAGACACCGCCTTCCCAGGCAAGGCTAAAGCCTCGCCCTACCGATGAAGGCTCCCCCCGACCGCTGAAGCCTCGCCGTACCCCTGCTCGCGTGACGCATCCGTCAGCCGTCGGTCGTCAGCCGTCAGCCGCTAATACAGCCAGACGCGTCCGCCGCCGCGCAACCTCGTCCCCTCCTGCGGCGTCACCTGCTCGACGTCGCAGAGCCACTGCCGCTCCGGGCGCATCAGGTAGAGCCGGACCGCTTCCATGGCCGACCGGCCGCCTGCCGGCTCGACGCCGAGGATCTTCGGCCAGGCCGTCCGCCACAGCGCCGGCTTGATGTGGATGGGGTCGATCCCGTACCACGACGGCTCGAGCTGGAACAGCGGCACGCGGTGCGCCGCCGCCAACTCGGCCAGCCCGGCGTTGACCAGCTCCGCTCGCTCCTGAACGACGTGGAGCCGCATGCGGCAGGACGGCGCGAACACCGCCCTGAAGGCGCGGTAGCGGGAGGGGGAGAGGCTCCGGATGCTGTCGAGCGGAAGGCCGGCGATCACGATGTCGCCGGTGTGGCGCTCGAGCCGCCCCATCGCCTCGTCCACCCACCCCAGGAGGCGTTCGACGGGAATGCCGTAGAGGATTTCGTTGCCGACGTCGGTGACGAGCGCGCGGGTCGGCGCCGGCGGCGCCGTCTCGAGGTGACGCCACAGGCCGGAGTCGAGAATCGCGGGGAGCCGGCGCGCGAGGAAGGCGCTCTCGACACCGTAGGCCCTCCCGTGGCCCAGGGCGGCGACGATCTCGACGCCCGGCCCCCACGCGGCCCGCGCCGCCGCCACGACGGCCTGGAGGCCTCGCGTCAGGTTGCTGGCGCCGAGCGCCACGACCCGCCGGATGTCATCGGCCATCGCTCGCTCCCGGGAACCTTGGCGGCGCCGCCCTCCTCCCGAGGCCCCATGATCTCACGAACCCGCACGCCCGGCGGGGACCCCGCTCAGTACCCGATCTTCAGCGCGAGCGAGAGCAGCAGCAGGGCGACCGGGACGTAGACGAAGACGGCGAACTTCGCCGCCGCCTTGATGTACTTGAAGAAGCTCACGCCGGCCATCGAGCAGATCGTGAAGGCGATGCCGTCCCAGGGCATCCAGAAGTTGAAGGCGCCCGACGCGAGCTGGAACGCCAGGACGACCACCTGCTTGGAAAAGTGCAGCACGTCGGCGAGCGGCGCCAGGATGGGCAGCACCGCGGCGGCCGTGCCCGAGGCGCTGCCGAGCAGCGCCGCCATCAGGGCGCTCGTCCCGAACATCATGTAGGCGACGACGAACTTCGGCGCCTGCTCGAGGTAGCCCGCCATGAAATTGAGGATGGTGTCGAGGATGTTCGCGTCGTGCAGGATGAAGTAGATGACCTGCGCCGCGCTCATCATGATGACGGCCACCATCACGCTGCGCATCCCCTCGATGTTCTTCGCGATCATGTCGGACACGGTCAGGCCGCCGGCCAGCGGCACGACGATGCCCATCCAGAAGAACAGGCCGCCGATCTGGACGAAGCCCCACTCGTAGCGCAGCAGCCCCACCATCAGGACGGCGAAGCTGGCGAGCAGCAGCACGAGGGCCAGGGTCCGCCGCGGCGTCAGGGCCGCCGCGGTCGAGGCCTCGGGCGACGCGCGCAGCCGCCGGCGGTTCTCCACGTCCTCCTCGGCCGAGAGCGAGCGCGACGGGTCGCGCTGCACGCGCGCCGCGTAGCGCATGATGACGACGCTCGTGACGGTCATCAGCAGCAGGAAGCAGGCCACGCGGTAGGCGGTCCCCGAGTAGAGCGGCACGCCGGCCAGGATCTGGCCGATCGCCACCGTGTAGGGGTTGGTGATGCCGCACGCGAAGCCCACCGCGATGCTCCAGTACATGACGAACACGGCCGACATCGAGTCGAAGCCGAGCGTCAGCATCAGCGGGCTGATGACGAGGATGAACGGGATGGCCTCCTCGTACATCCCGAACGTCGCGCCGCAGGCGCCGAGCGCCAGGACGATCACCGGGATGAACGCCAGGCCGAACCGGCTCGTGCGCCGGACGAGCGCGTGGATGCCGGCGTCCACCGCGCCGGTGGCGATCACGGCCGTCATCGCGCCCGCCGACAGCATGATCACGAACGACCGGTCGGCCCCCTCGATGGCGCCCCGCATGAACACGGCCCAGAGCTCGGTGAACCCCTGCGGCACCGAGGCCACGGGGTGGAACGACCCCGGCACGACGATGGTGCGCACGTGCCCCATCACGTCGAGCGTCCGCCGGTCGAACATCCCGCCGGGGATGACGAAGGTCAGCAGCGCGAAGAACACGCAGAGGAAGAAGAGGATCACCAGCGGGCTGATGTTCCCCATCGCGGTCACGAGACGCTCTCTGGGAGTCGGCATGGGTGCGGCCATCCAGGTTCCGGGAACGGGGTCGGGGGCTCAGGGCCGGCGGTCCGGCTCCATCAGAAGTCCTCGTAGAATGCCCGCGTCTTGACCTCCGCCAGCAGGTCCTCGAGGGCGGCGACGGCCTCGGCCGCGCGGCGGTTGTCGAAGGCGGTGAGCAACTCCGCGGCAGCCGTGAGCTTCGACCGCCGGGCGCAGTCCTCGACCTCGGCCAGGGGCCCGACGGTGGCCGCCTCGAACGCCTGCCAGCGGTCCCTGACGAAGCCGGCGCACGCGGGATAGTGGCGGTCCACCAGCTTGGCCAGCTCGGTGAACAGCCAGTAGGCCGACCCGCGGTCGTAGCGTCCGCCGGCCGCGGCGTAGTGCGGCTCGATGGCGGTCACGCCGAGGTGGAACGGCACGAACACGCCGGTGAGCGACGTGGACAGGCAGCACCACATCCGGTGCGCCAGGCCGGGCCGCGGGCCGCGCCGCGGCTCGAAGATCGTGCAGGCTTCCGTGTTCATGCGCGCCACCGTGCGGACCCGCGTGCGGAACGGCGACCCGTCGGCCCGAGCCTGGAAGAAGGGGGTCCCCTCGAACACGTCGCGCAGCAGCGTCGTCAGCTCCGGCACGCCGACCTGGCCGAGCGCCGACAGCCGCCCCTCGAGCACCTCGTGGCGGTCCAGGTTGTACCGGTCCGACTGGTTGGCCGGGTCGCCGAACACGGCGGCGAAGTCCAGGGGCGGCGTCGCCGGCCAGCCGCGCCCGGCCGCGTACGAGGCGAGCGTCGGCGCGGCCATCTCGCTGGCCGGCGGTGCCGCCCCGGGCGCCCCAATCCGGTAACAGTTGGCCCTCACCGACACCTCGTCGTCGCCGACGCGGCGGGCCGCCC
Source organism: Acidobacteriota bacterium (assembly GCA_021779795.1). Lineage (GTDB taxonomy): Bacteria > Acidobacteriota > Vicinamibacteria > Vicinamibacterales > Fen-181 > FEN-299. The sequence goes on from JAJXZZ010000001.1 coordinate 28,155, forward strand.
ACTGGCCGTCGCGCGCCAGCTCCACCCACCAGGCTTCGTCGGGGTCCGCCACGGCGATCATCGTGCCGGAATCGCAGCTCAGGCCGTGGCGCCCGCACAGCTCGCCGACGAGCGCGGCCCCCTCGCGGGCCGACCGGGCGCGCTCGAGCACGAGCTGCAGGAACTCGGTCCAGATGACGCCGCCCGCGACGACGTCGTACAGGCGCGCCTCGGGCACGCCGCGCATCATGGCCATGTTGTTGGCCACGGCCACGCCGTGCTCGTTGATGCCGCCCGTGTGGTCGCCGGGGTAATGGCGCTTGTCGAAGATCCGCGTGGCGAGGTAGCGGGCCAGGCGCGGCGGCTGGTCGAGGGCCCCCGACGAGTGGAGCGCGTAGCGTTCCCCGGGGCCGGTGCGCCGCGCCTCGACGAGCGACACCCGGTGCGCCGAGTTCCTCCCCAGCTCCTCGCTGTGGGCCAGGATCACGCGGCCGGTGGCGCTACGGTTCCTGCCGACGACAAGTGTCGTGCACACAAGCGCTCCGCACGGATCAGCCGAAGAAGGCGTCGAGGACCTCGAGGTACGTCGCGACGCGGATGTCGAGCGCGGGCGAATCGGGCGCGTGCAGCAGGTTCTCGACCGTGATCACCGGGCTGCACGCCACGCGGCGGGCCAGCAGTTCGTCGATCGACCCGTCCGCGCTGTCCACGATCGCGCCGTCCACGAGGCGCTCGCCGAACCGCGTGACCCCCTCGCGGATGAGCGGCAGGCTCGACGCCGCGAGCGCGGCCCGCACGCGCCGGCTCTCCGGCCTGTCGGCCGCGCCGTCACCGATGAAGTACAGGTAGGACCCGGCGCCCTCGAACTGGTAGCCGGGAGCCTCGTAGACCGGGTCCTCGTGGAGATCGAGCACCGCGGCGCCCGGGCGGATCCCGATCCCGCCCGTCACGAAACGGGTGATCGCGTCGGCCTCGGGACAGGCCGGCGCCTCCGATCGGCCGAGCAGGTGGTCGCTGTCCGAGACGCTCTGGCCCGACGGCCCGTACCGCTCGTGGTGGGCATAGCCCCAGGGATTGAGCAGCGGCATGACCAGCAGGCGGCGGGCGCGGCCGATCTCGACGAGCCTCGGCACGTAGCGCGCGATCGCGACCGCGCCGGCCGGCTCGCGCCCGTGGATGCCGCCGATGAGCACGCGGTCCACCTCGTCCGCGTTGAACCACGCGCGGATGGGAAAGCCGTCCTGCCGGGCCACCTCGACCGACTGCCAGCCGGCGTCGCCGAGCGCGCCGGCGGCCGCGAGAATCTCGTCGAACGGCGGGCGCCCGTCGCCGGGCGCCGCGCCGGCCAGGTGGGTCATCGTCTTCCCTCAGCGCGCCCCGCGCGCCTCCCGCGCCTCGTTCAGGCTGCCCTCGAACAGCGCCAGCGCCTCGTCCACCTCGGCCTCCGACACCACGAGCGGCGGCATGAAGCGGACCGTGCTCCGCCCGCACGAGAGCAGCAGCAGGCCGTTGTGGAACGCGCGGCCCACGACCGCGTCGCAGAGCTCCACGGCGGGCGCCCTGGACTGGCGGTCCTCGACGAGCTCGACGCCGATGAACAGTCCCCGGCCCCGCACGTCGCCAATCTCCGGATGGCGCGACTGCAGGTCACGCAGCCGGTCCATGAAGATCCCTCCGACGCGCGCCGCGTTGGCCATGTACCCGCCCTCGACCAGGTCGAGCGTGGCGAGCGCCGCCGCGCAGCAGATCGGGTTGCCGCCGTACGTGTTGCCGTGCGCGCCGCGCGGCCAGGCCTCCATGACGCCGCGGCGGGCCATCATCACGCCGATCGGCATGCCGCTCGCGATCCCCTTGGCCATCGTGACGATGTCGGGCTGGACGCCCTCGTGCTCGCACGCGAACATGCGGCCGGTCCTGCCGATGCCGGTCTGCACCTCGTCGCAGATGAGGAGGATGCCGTGGCGGTCGCACAGGTCGCGCAGGCCGGCGAGGAATCCAGGCGGCGGCACGACATATCCGCCCTCGCCCTGCATCGGCTCCACCAGCACGGCCGCCACTTCGTCGGCCGGCACGCTGGTGCGGAAGAGGACCTCCTCGACGTAGTCGAGGACGGCGCGTCCCTGGTCGCCGCCCGCGAGCAGCGGCCGGTACGGGTTCGGGTACGGCACGTGCGTCACGCCGGGCATCGTCGGGGCGAAGCGCTTCTGCTGCGTGGACTTGCTCGACGTGAAGGCGAGCGCCCCCATCGTGCGCCCGTGGAATCCGCCGAGGAAGCCGATGAAGCGGGGCCGCCGCGTGGCGTAGCGCGCCAGCTTCAGGGCGGCCTCGACGGCCTCGGTGCCCGACTGGCCGAAGAAGCACATGGCCGGCTCCCGCATGGGCGCCAGCGCCGCGAGCCGCTCGCCGAGGCGGGTCTGCCCCTCGTGCCAGTAGTCGCTCGAGATGTGGATGAACTTCGCGGCGGCGTCCTGGATGGCGCGCACGACGTCGGGGTGGGCATGGCCGGTGCTGCACACGGCGATGCCGGCGGCGAAGTCGAGAAACCGGTTGCCGTCCACGTCCCAGACCTCGCAGCCGCGGCCGTGCGACATGGCGAACGGGTTCTCGCGGGGATAGGACGGCGAGGTCACCGCGGCGTCGCGCGCCAGGAGCGCCTGGGCGGCCGGGCCGGGAAGCGGCGTGCGGATGTGCGGCGTGTTCATGAACGGATCCTTTCGGCCTCAGTACGGCACTCGTATCGCCCGCGCGTGGGCGGCGCGCGTCCGCGCCTGCAGGTCGCGCAGGATGCGCAGTTCGTCGCCGGTGGGCGGCGCCACGACGTTCACGTGGGGGGCGACGGCGAGCGGCCATCCCGTGGCGGCGACGACGCGCTCGACCGTCACGTCTTCGAACCGCTCCACCAGTTGCAGCTCTTCGGTCTCGGGATCGGGGCGGAGGATGCCGAGGTCCGTGATCACGGCCTGCGGCCCGGCCCCCGCGGCCCCGGCGCGCGCGCGCGCGCCGCGCCCCTCCAGGAACCCGGCGCTGCTGACGAAGTCCAGGCGCGGCACGAACGCGCGCGGCGTCTGCTTGAGGACGACGAAGACCTGCCCGGCGCTGGAGGCGATCTCGGGTGCGCCGCCCGCGCCCGGCAGCCGCGTCTTCGGGCGGGCGTAGTCGCCGATGACGGTGCTGTTGAGATTGCCGAACCGGTCGATCTGCGCCGCGCCCAGGAAGCCGACGTCCACGCGGCCGCCCTGCAGGTAGTAGGCGAAGATCTCGGGCAGCGGCACCACGGCCGTGGCCGTGTCGGCCAGCTCCCCGTCGCCGATCGACAGCGGCAGCACGTCGGGGCGCGTGCCCACCGTGCCCGACTCGTAGACGAGCACGATGTCGGGGGCGTGCGTGTGGCGGGCCAGGTTCGCCGCCGCCGACGGCAGGCCGATGCCGACGAAGCACACGCAGCCGTCCCAGAGCATCCGGGCCGCGGCCACCGTCATCATTTCGTCGCGCGTCCAGGGGGGCGTCACCGGGTCACCTCCATGGCATCCCGCGTCGAGGCGACGCCCAGGCTGCGCAGGAACGCGGCGTGGTCGCGCGTGCCGAGCACGTGCGCGTCGATCCACTGGCGGAACCGGTCGCGGTCGCGCGAGATCTCGTCCCACGCCAGGTAGAAGGCGTTGTCGCGCGCGTAGCATCCCTGGGCGTAGGACGGGTAGGCGCCGCCCGGCACGCACGCGACCGCGGTGACCAGCCAGCCCGGCAGCACGACGGCGTTCATCGGCGCGTCGAGCGCGTCCACCACCTGCTCGACCGTCACGACGAGCCGCCTGGCCGCCATCGCGGCTTCCTTCTGGGCGCCCAGGATGCCGCGCAGCAGCACGTTGCCGCGCCGGTCGGCCTGGACGGCGTGGAGGATCGTCACGTCTGGCCGCAGCGCGGGCACCGTGGCGATCGTCTCGCCGGTGTAGGGGCACGTGACGCTCTTCACCTGCGGGTTGACCCGCGGGAGGTCCGTGCCGATGTACCCGCGCAGCACGCCGAAGGGGAGGTTCGCGGCGCCGGCCGTGTAGGCGGCGGCCATGCCGGCGTGCGAGTGCTCGACGATCTCGAGCGGGCGCGGCCAGCCGTTCTCGACGGCGTCGCGCAGCCGGTGGAGCGACCCCACGCCCGGGTTCCCGCCCCACGAGAACGTCAGGGCGCGTGCGCAGCCCGCCCCGATCATCTGGTCGTAGACGAGGTCGGGCGTCATCCGGACCAGGTGCAGGTCGCGGCGGCCCTGCCGGATGATCTCGTGGCCGGCGGCGAACGGGATGAGGTGCGTGAACCCCTCGAGGGCGAGCGTCTGTCCGTCCTCGACGTACCGCGCCACGGCGTCGTGCAGCGTCAGCAGCGCCATCCGCTACTCCACCCAGGTCTGCGACTGCTCCCGCAGGTACTGCGGCAGGTAGTAGAACGAGCCGATCGCCTTGCCGGTGGATCCCGAGCCCTTCCAGCCGCCGAACGGCTGGTAGCCGGGCCACGCCCCGGTCGTGGCCCCCTGCGGCCGGTTCGCGTAGGTCACGCCGGCCTCGATGCGATCGAAGAACGCCGCCACCTCGTCCTGGCTGCCGTAGCAGCCCGCCGTCAGGCCCAGCGTGGCGTCGTTGGCGAGCCGGAGCCCCTCCTCGAAGTCCTTCACGCGGCTCACCATGAGGATCGGCAGGAACAGTTCCTCGCGGTAGAGCGGGTGGTCGGCCGGCGCCTCGGCCAGCGTGGGGGCGACGTAGTGACCGCGGGCGAAGGCTTCGCCCTCGAGGCGGCTGCCTCCGACGAGAATCCGCGCGCCGCCGGCTCGCAGCCGCTCGCAGCACGCGTCGAAGTCGCGGGCCGCGCGCGCCGAGATGACGGGCCCCATGTAGTTCTCCCGCCGCGTGGGATCGCCGACGGTGAGCGCCCGGATCTCGGCGGCCAGGCGTTCGATGAACCGGTCGGCCACCGACGCCTCGACGTAGATCCGCGACAGCGCCGAGCACTTCTGCCCGCTCAGGCCGTAGGCGGATCGCGACGTGCCCTTCACGGCGCGCGCGAGGTCGGCGCGCGCGGTGACGATGCACGGGTTCTTGCCGCCGGCCTCGACGATGCACGGGCGCGGCCAGGAGCCCGAGGCCATGGCGCCGAAAATTCGCTGGCCCACGACGAACGACCCGGTGAACGTGGCGCCGGCCACGGCGGGATGGGTGACGAGCGCCTCGCCGACCACGCGGCCGCTGCCGACGACGTAGTTGAAGACCCCGGGAGGGGCGCCGGCGTCCCTGATGCACTCGGCGAGCAGCCGGCCGGCCCACGGGGTGTCGGTGGCGCCCTTCAGCACCACCGTGTTGCCGGTGACCAGCGCGGCCGCGGTCGGGCCGCCGGCCAGCGCCAGCGGGTAGTTGAACGGCGCGATGACGGCCCACGCGCCGTGCGGCTTGAGCACGCTGCGGTTGTGCGACTTCCAGCCCTCGAGCGGGTCGTCGGGCAGCCGGCGGTCGTAGCCCCCGTTGCGCTCGAACTCGTCGGCGTAGCCCCTGAAGAAGTCCGCGGTCTCCTGCGTCTCGCCGAGCGCCTCCATCCGGTTCTTGCCCACCTCGATGGCGAGTGCGGCGCCGATCGTGTAGACGCGCTCCTCGATGAGGTCGGCCACGCGGCGGGCGACCGCGAGGCGCTCGGCCGTGGGCGTGCGCCGCCACGTGTCGAACGCGCGGCGCGCCGCCGCGACGGCCGCCTCCACGTCGGCCGCGCCGCCGGACGGGAAGCGGCCGGTCACCACCCGGTCGTCGATGGGGCTGGTTCGCGCGACGCCCTGCCCGGCCTCGACGTCCCGGCCGTCGATGTACATCGGGTGGGAGGCCCCGAGGCCCGCCTTCACCTCGGCCAGCGCCCGCTCGAAGCGCGCGTGCATCTCCTCGGGCGGGTTGAACATCGTCGAATACGTGAGCTTGAACGTCATGACCACTCCGAGTCGCCGAGCAGGCGGTCGAGGACGTCGATCGCGCGGCGAAGATCCGTCTCTTCGATGACGAGCGGCGGGGCGAGGACGACGAGGTTGCCGCGCACGGCGAACGAGACGCCCTCGTCGAGCGCGCGGCGGGCGAGAGCGGCGAGCGCGGGGTGCACCTCGGGCCACGGGCGAAGCGGCTCGCGCGTGGCGCGGTCCCTGACGAGTTCGAGGACGGCGAACAGCCCTCGACCTCCCCGAACGTCGCCGATGACCGGGTGGCGCGCGGCCAGATCCCGGAGCCGGCCGAACAGCCAGGCGCCCAGCGCCCGCGATCGCGCGATGAGGCCTTCCTCCTCGTAGGCGTCGATGGCGGCGACGCCGGCGGCGCACGCGAGCGGGTGGCCGCAGTAGGTCAGGCCGGTGTTGAGCGGCACCTGCTCGAGACGGCCGGCCACCTCCTTCGAGACGACGACGGCGGCAAGGGGGATGTGCGCGCCGGTCAGCCCCTTGGCGAGCGTCATCAGGTCGGGCCGCCCCTCTTCGCCGTAGCGCTGCCAGGCGAACCACTCGCCGCACCGGCCGAAGCCGCTCATCACCTCGTCGGCGATGAGCCAGACGCCCTTCTCGCGCGTCACGCGCCTGAGGCCGGGCCAGAAGTTGCCGGGCGCGACGATGCCGTTGGTGCCGGCGTCGGGCTCCATCAGGACGGCCGCGGCGTCGGGATCGGCGTCGAGGGCCTGGCCCACCGCCTCGACGGCCTTCGCGCCGCAGGCCTCGTCCGAGCGCGTGCCGAAGGGGCACCGGTAGGCGTAGGGGGGCGGCACGCGGCGCACGGGGAAGGCGGCGGGGTCGGCCTGGGCGCTGGTGCGGCTGTCGCCGCTCAGGGCCATGGCGGCGTAACTCGCGCCGTGGTACGAGCGGTCTCGGGTGACGATGGCGCCGCGGGGCCGGCCGAGGGCCTGGCGCGCGAACTTGACCGCCTGTTCGTTGGCGTCGGCGCCGCCGAGCGTGAAGAAGACGCGGCCCCCCTCGAAGCCGGACTTCTCGAGCAGCCGCTCGGCCAGGCGGGCGCGGGGCTCGGCGCCCCAGGCGGCGGTGACGAAGCAGAGGCGCGCGGCCTGCTCCTGGATGGCGCGGACGACGCGCGGGTGCTGGTGGCCGAGGTTGACGCACTCGGCCTGGCTGCTCATGTCGAGGTACTGGCGGCCGGACTCGTCCCAGAAGCGGGCGCCGCGCCCGCCGGCGACGGTGGGGGCGTTCCAGCCGGCCTGGACGCACCAGCTGTGGAGGACGGTGTCCCGCTCGGCCATGTGGGCTCCTGTGCGATAATCGCACATAAGTTCGTGTTGCGAACTCATTAGAGATCCCCTACGCTAGGCTTGTCAACCGGCATCCCGGACGAGAACGCGCGTGCCGCCATCCGCCACCGACCGCTTCATCGAGGGGCCCGACTACGTGCAGTCGCTCGCGCGCGGCCTGTCCGTCCTGCGGTCGTTCGACGCGGCCCACACGTCGATGACCCTCTCGGAGGCGGCGGCCCGGAGCGGCCTCGCCCGCGCCGCGGCCCGCCGCGCCCTCCTGACGCTCGCGCACGAGGGGTACGTGGCCGCCGCCGGCGGGCGCTTCCGCCTGCTGCCGCGCGCGCTCGAGCTGGGCTTCGCCTACCTGGCGTCGCTCCGGCTGCCCGAGCTGGCCCAGCCCGAGATGGAGGCCCTCTCGCGCCGCGTCAACGAGTCGTGCTCGCTCTCGGTGCTCGACGGCCAGGAGATCGTCTACGTGGCGCGCGTGCCCGTGCGGAAGGTGGTGGCGATCACGCTCGGCGTGGGCGCGCGGCTCCCCGCCTACGCCACGTCGATGGGGCGCGTCCTGCTCGCGGGGCTCCCGGACGACCGGCTCCACGCGTGGCTGGCCGCGTGCCGCCTCGCGCCGCTGACGCCCCGCACCATCCGCAGCCGCGCCGCGCTCCGCGCCGAGATCGCCCGCGTGCGCCGGCAGGGCTACGCGATGGTCCGGCAGGAGCTGGACCCCGGCCTCCTCTCGGTGGCCGTCCCGATCCGCGACCGGCGGGGCGAGGTGATCGCCGCGCTGAACGTCGGCACGGGCATCGGCCACGACGCGGCGAAGCGGGCGCGCAACCTGTTCCTGCCGGGCCTGCGCGCAGCCCAGGCCGCCGTCGAGTGGGCGCTGGCCCACCAGTTTCTCGCGACAGGGAGCTGACCATGCGATCCGCCTTTCTCTGCGCCGCGGTCCGGACGCCTTTCGGGCGCCACCGCGGCGCGCTCGCCCGCGTCCGCACCGACGACCTGGCCGCGTTCCCCATCAGCACGCTCATGGCGCGGCTGCCCGCGGTGGACTGGGGCGCCGTGGACGACGTGCTGCTCGGCTGCGCGAACCAGGCGGGCGAGGACAACCGCAACGTCGCCCGGATGGCCGCGCTGCTCGCCGGCCTCCCGCCCGGCGTGCCGGGCGCGACGATCAATCGGCTCTGCGCCTCGGGCCTCGAAGCCGTCAGCCAGGCGTCGCGCGCGATCCGCGTCGGCGAGGCCGACCTCGTCGTGGCCGGCGGCGTCGAGAGCATGTCGCGCTCGCCGTTCGTCCTCGCCAAGGCCGAGACGCCGTTCTCGAAGAACCAGCTGCTCCAGGACTCCACCGTCGGCTGGCGATTCGTGAACCCGAAGATGCAGGCGCGCTACGGCACCGACAGCAACGCGCAGACGGCCGAGAACCTGGCGCGCGAGCGCGGGATCGCGCGGGAGGACCAGGACGCGTACGCCGCCCGCAGCCAGGCCCGCGCGGAGGCCGCCCGGCTGGCCGGGCGCCTGGCCGAGGAGATCGCCCCGATCGACGTGCCCGCCGGCCGCGAGGTGAGGCGGGTCGCCGCGGACGAGCATCCCCGGCCCGGCACGACCGCCGCGCAGCTCGCGGCGCTCGAGCCGCTGCTCGGCCCCGGCACGAGCCTCACGGCCGGCAACGCGTCCGGGATCAACGACGGCGCGTGCGCGCTGCTCCTCGCCTCGGAGCCGGCGATGGCGCGCCACGGCCTCGAACCGATCGCGCGCGTCGGCGGCGCCGCCGCCGCCGGCGTCGAGCCGCGCGTGATGGGGATCGGTCCCGTGGAGGCGATCCGCCGGTTGCTCGACCGCGAGCGCCTCACCCTGTCGGACGTGGATCTGGTCGAGATCAACGAGGCGTTTGCCGCCCAGGTGCTGGCGTGCACGCGTGCGCTCGGCCTGCCCGACGACGCGGATCTCGTGAACCCGAACGGCGGGGCGATCGCGCTCGGCCACCCGCTCGGCGCGAGCGGCGCGCGCCTCTGCCAGACGGCGGCGCTCGAGCTCGGGCGGCGCGGCGGCCGCCGCGCCGTGGTGAGCCTGTGCGTGGGCGTCGGGCAGGGGCTGGCGGTGATGCTCGAGCGGCCCTGAGTCCTGGCGGTCGAACCTCCCTGAAAGGCGGCACCTGATGGCCCCCGCGGCGGAACGGCGAAACCAGTCCTCGGTCGGTTTCTGGATGGCCACGGCTCTCGTGGCCGGCAACATGATCGGCTCGGGGATCTTCCTGCTGCCGGCGGCGCTGGCCCCCTTCCGCGCCGACAACCTCCCCGGCTGGCTGCTGACCAGCATCGGCGCCATCACGCTGGCCGCCGTCTTCGCCCAGTTGAGCCGGAGCATCCCCGGCGCGGGCGGGCCCTACGCCTACACGCGCGAGGCGTTCGGCGACCTGGCGGGCTTCTCGGTCGCCTGGGGGTACTGGGTGTCGATCTGGGTCGGCAACGCCGCCATCACCACCGGCGCCGTGGGCTACATCGGCGAGTTCATGCCCTGGATGGTCGCCACGCCGCTGAACACCGCCCTCTCCTCCCTCTTCTTCCTCTGGGTGTTCACGTTCGTCAACTGCGCCGGCATCAGGGCCGCGGGCTGGACGCAGGCCGTCACGACGCTGCTGAAGCTCACGCCCATCGTGGCGGCCGCCGCCCTGTTCCTGACGCGCGTCCCCTCGTGGGGGCAGGTGGCCGCGGCCCCCCAGCACTTCACCCTCGGCGGAACCGCGGCGGTGGCCACGCTCGCGCTGTGGGCGATGCTCGGCTTCGAGTCGGCCACCGTTCCCGCCGACAAGGTGCGCGACGCGCGGCGGACGGTGCCGCGCGCGACGATGTTCGGCACCGTGCTGACGGCGCTGCTGAGCGCGGCTGCCTGCGGCGCCGTGCTGCTCCTCGTCCCGGCCGGCCGGCTGGCGGCCTCGACGGCCCCGTTCGCCGACCTGGCGGCCGACGTATGGGGCCTCGGCGCGGCGCGCGCCGTGTCGGTGTTCGCGGCCATCAGCGCCCTCGGCGCGCTCAACGGCTGGATCCTGCTCCAGGGCGAACTGCCGCGCGCGATGGCCCGCGACGGCCTCTTCATCCCCGCGTTCGCCAGGACGTCGAAGCGGGGCACGCCGATTGTCGCGCTGGTGGCGACGAGCGTGCTCGTCACGATTCTCGTGGCGCTCAACATCCGCCGCTCGCTCGTGGGCGTGTTCACCTTCTTCGTGCTGCTCGCCACGACGGCCAGCCTGGTCGCCTACCTGGCCAGCGCCCTGGCCCTGCTGCGCCTGTCGGCCGCCGGCCGCGCCGGCACCTCGCGGACCGCGCGGATCGCGTTCGGCACGCTCGGCGTGCTCGGGGCGATCTATTCGCTCGCGGCGCTGGCGGGCGCCGGGCGCGAGGCGGTCCTCTGGGGCGTGGTCCTGCTGGCCGCGGGGCTACCCGTCTACATGGTGCTGCGACGCAGGAGAGCCGTGGCGGATCGGTAGCGGGCGCCGCCAGGGGACGAACATCGGCACCCGCCGGCGGTACTCCCGGTAGGCCTCCCCGAAGTCGGCCACCAGATCGCGCTCCTCGAGCGTCGCGCCGATCACAATCCACGCGCTCCAGAGGACCGCCAGCTCGAGCCGGCCGGGGCCCATCCGCGGCGTCGCCCACAGCAGGACGATGACCGCGGCATAAATCGGATGGCGCACGAAGCGGAAGGGGCCGGCGACGACGAACGCCTTCGCGGGAAAGACGATCTCGGGGCGCGCGTCGGCGTCGCCTCCCCGAAGGTGCCGCCGGATGGGATCGAGGCCGAACGCGTCGAGCGTGTGCAGCGCGAGCGTGGCCCAGCCGAAGATCGCCAGCGCGAGAAGCGCGGCCGCGATCACCAGGACCCTCGCCGCGCCGTGCAGCGCGAACAGCGGCGGCTCCTCCACCTGCTGATAGAAGACGACGAAGCACGTCAGCGCGGCGCCCGCCGTGATGGCGTAGAAGGCACCGTCGTAGCGGGCCGGCACCACCGCCACCAGCCGCGCGCGGACCCGCCGCCGCACCATCAGGCTGTGCTGCAGGAAGAAGACCAGCGACAGGAAGCCGTTCCACCAGAGCGCCGCCGCCGGCGACAGCCCCATCGGCACCAGCGTCACCCGCCCCGTCAACGCGAACAGCAGGAGCGATCCGCCGCCGAGGACGACGGCGACGGCCATCACCGCATAGTCGGCGAAACGCGCGGACCGCGGCAGCGGCGTCGATTGGGCGGTCCCGCGTCCGGCGGCGGTCGGCGGCACACTCGGCATTGTCGGCATGGATGACGACTATTGTAGACAGCCGGCCAACGGTCGCGCGAGCCGCGCGACGCGTGCGGACGGCGAAAGGGACGCCGCCACCGGGCGGGCGTCGCGGTCAGACGCCGGCCGGGAGCCTGGGCCGCATCGCCTTCCTTCGATCGATCCGGCGGCCGTCCACGATGAAGGTCCCGTCGCCCACCGCATGAAGCGTCCTCTTCTCGTTCCGGGAGCCGTCCACGTAAGCGGCCAGGCCTTCCAGCACGACGATGTGGTGCTTGCGGACGAGGTCGAGGACCCGGCATTCGATGTTGGCCAGGCACTCTCCGATGAGCGGCGCGCGGACGTGCCGGCCCTTCACGGGCGTCAGGCCGAACGTCGCGAACTTGTCGGTGTCGGCGCCCGAGCAGGTGCCCACGCCGACGACCGTGTCGATGAGGTCCGCGCCCGGGATCGCGATGACGCACTCGCGGCATCGCCTGAGCGCGGCATACGAGAAGTTCCACGGTCCGGTGGTGATGGCGAACGTCGGCGTGAAGTCCACCACCATCGTCCACGAGATCGTCATGACGTTGTGCCGTCCACCGTCGCTCGTGGTGACGAAGACCACCGGGCCAGATTCGAGGAGGGTGAACGCCCTGGCGAGGCTCAGCTGCTTCACGCGCGCCTCCTGTTCGCTCCTGCCTGTCGAGTGGCGCCTCGCCCGGCGACGCGCCGCAAGCGGGTGCGGCCCGGCATGGATCGCGCCGGCCCGGGCTTACTCCTGCCGGACGATATCGACCGAAAGCTCCGCCGCCGGAGTCGTTCCTCTGTTCTCGAGCCAGTGCGTGGTACGGCGGTCCTCGGGCCAGCCGACCCCAGGCCCGTAGTCCGTCGCGAGCCCATCTCGATGGTCGGTGATCGTTCCCCTGCTCTCCGTGCGGTCTGGCCGCCTGACGCGTCGCTAATTATTCCCGTTCGCCATCTTCGCGCGTCGAACCAGCTCCTTCTCGCTCGGCTCGGCGCTCGCGAACGAACCGGGCCGGATCTCGCCGGCCGGCGCGTAGGCGCTCATGACGACGCCGGTCGCCGACACCCG
>JAJXZZ010000089.1 GCA_021779795.1 Acidobacteriota bacterium
GGCCGACTGGCCGGCGGGGGAGAGGGAAGCGGTCCGAGTGTTCATCGAGGCCTGGCGGCACGCGCTGACCGGCGCGGCCAGGACCTCGGAAGACGCCGCCTGGGAGCTGGACGAACTCCAGTCGGCAATGCTCGCCCTGTAAGCCCGCGCCCACCCGCCCGCGCCCACAGCGGCCCCCGCCGGCGGGCGAAGAACTGGGCGCCATCCGTCTCGATTACAATTTTGTAATGACAGATCGCATAGGTCGGGAAAACCGCTCCGACCCCTAGGTCCGGTCCTGGACCATGTCGCGCACGATCTCGGTGATGCGCCGGAAGTCCAGCTTGCCGCTGCTCATCTTCGGCAGGTCGGGCACCACCACGAACTGCTTGGGCAGCGCGATGTGCGGCAGGGTTTCGCCCATCCCGACGAGGAGGGCGCGTTCGTCCACCTTCTGAGTGACGGCCGCGACGATGCGCGCGCCGCGCAGGGCGTCGGGGACCTCGACGACGCAGCACTCGCAGTCGCTGGGGAGGAGGCGCTCGAGCGTGTCCTCGACCTTGACGAGCGACACCATCTCGCCGCCCACCTTGAGGAACCGCCGCAGCCGCCCGACGTGCCACAGGTACCCGTCCTGGTCCATGTAGCCCATGTCGCCGGTGTCGTACCAGCCGTTCCGCAAGTGCATCGAGGTCGTCTCGAAGTCGTCGAAGTACCCCTTCATGACGTTGGGGCCCTTGACCAAGACCTTGCCGATCTCGTTGACGGCGCACTCCTCGCCCGTGTCGTAGCGCTCGAGCCGCACCTGCACGCCCGGGATCGCCCGGCCCACCGACCCGGGGCGGTTGTGCTGCGGCGTGTTCACCGACACCACCGGGCTCGTCTCGGTCGTGCCGTAGCCCTCGTAGAGGATGACGTGGTGCTTCTCCCACCAGCCGCGCCGCAGCGACTCGGGGCACTTGTCGGCCCCGGTGATCATCAGGCGGACGGTCTTGAAGTCGCCCGGCTCGGACTTCTGCAGGTAGCCGTAGAGGAAGGCCGGCGTGCCGACCATCACGGTCACGCCCTCCTCCTTGACGGCCGTGCAGATCGACTTGAACTCGAGCGGGTTCGGATACGTGACGATGGTCATGCCTCGGTCGAGCGGGAGCCAGCAGTCCACCGTCAGGCCGAACACGTGGAAGAGCGGCAGGTTGGCCAGCAGGATGTCGTCGGGGCCGAAATCCAGGATGTGCCCGAACGCCTCGAGGTTCGAGGAGATGTTCGCGTGCGTCAGCGGGACCGCCTTCGGCTGCTTCTCGCTGCCGCTCGTGAACAGGATGACGGCGTTCTGCTCGTCGTCTCCCTTCGGGAGCCGGCCGACGATCCGGTCGGCCGACATCGACGCGCGGAACGCGCCGCGGATCTTGTCGAGCGCGCTCACGCCGGCGGCCATGTCCTCCAGGCAGACCATGCCGTCGAGCTCGGGGCAGCCGATCCGGCCGAGCAGGGCGCGCGAGGTCAGGATGGTGCGGAACGCCAGGCGGCGCTGGGCCTCGCGACAGTTCTCGGCCGCGCCGGTGGAGTAGTTGATCATCACCGGCGTGCGGCCGCTGACGAGCACGGCCAGGATCGCGTAGATGCACCCCGCGCTGGTCGGCACCATGATGCCGATGAACCCCTCGTCCGACGCCTTCAGCTTGTCGGCCAGGATCAGGGCCCGGATGAGCGCGTTCTTGTAGGTGACGCGCTGGCCGGTCGCGCGGTCGATGATGGCGGTCTTCTTCTCGTGCCGTTTCGCCGTGCGGATGAAGCTCTCGTGAAGGCGCACAGGAATCCTCTCACTGATGCGTCGGCGCCAGACCTGCAGCCGCCGCCTACCGCAACCGCGCGCTGACGGCCGCCACCGCGGCGGCGACTTTCAGCAGGCGCGCGCGGTCCGGCGCCGGCCCGGCCGGGGCGATCGACGCCAGCCGCCGCTCCTGCTCGCGCACCGCCGCGTAGGCCTGGTCGAGATCCACGCGCGTGAACCGGACCGTGTCGCCCGGGGCGGCCTGCGCGAGTCGCGGCAGGTCGGGGCCGATCACGGTCGCAATCTTCGTGTAGCCCCCCGCCGTGCCGCGGTCGGCGAGCAGGACGATCGGCGCGCCGTCGCCCGACACCTGGACGGCGCCGAACGGGATGCCGTCCGACACGATGTCGGGCCCCCGCAGGTGCTCGATCGTCGGGCCGGTCAGCCGGCAGCCCATCCGGTCCGACTGCGGCGACACCCTGTATTCGGACGACAGGAACGTCTCGATGCCGCGTGCCGTGAACCGGTCGTCCTGCGGCCCGAGCACCACCCGCAGCTCGTGGGCATGCCCGTACACGGGCCGCTCGGCCTCGGGCAGCCGCAGCGTGCCGCCGAGCAGCGCGGGGCGCTCCCCGCCAACGTCGAGCGTGTCTCCCGCCTTCAGCGGCCGCCCGTCCAGGCCGCCCAGCTTCGACCGGGTGTAGGTGGATCGGCTGCCCAGCACCGGCGGCACGTCGATGCCGCCCGCCACCGCGAGGTAGCCGCGGATGCCGTCCTGCGGCCCGTCGAACGACAGCGTCGCCCCCGCCTCGACGGCCGCCGACTCCCACCGCGCCAGCGCCTGTCCGTCGATCCGCGCCTGGAGGTCGGCGCCGGTCAGCGCGATCGTGGCCGGCGCCAGGAACCTGAGGCGCGGGCCGATGGCGGTCATCTCGAGGGCCGCGGCGCCCTCCGGGTTGCCGACCAGGCGATTGGCCGCGCGCAGCGCGAACTGGTCGAGCGCGCCCGATGTCGGCACGCCGTAGCGCTGGTAGCCGAACCGCCCGAGGTCCTGGACGGTCGTCATCATGCCGCCGTCGAGGACGTCGATCGCCTTCACGCCGTCTTCTCCCGCACGCGAAGCGTCCAGGCGCCGCGGCGGATGGCGTCCTGGATGCGCGCGTACTCGTCGAGGCTCACCGGCGCGAACCGGATGGAGTCGCCCGCCTCGACCACCACCGGCGGCCGGCGCGACGGATCGAACAGCGACACCGGCGTCCGTCCGATGAGCTGCCAGCCGCCGGGGCTTTCGACCGGGTAGATGCCGGTCTGCTGCTGCGCGATCCCGACCGACCCGGCCGGGCATGCCGTGCGCGGCGTCTTGAGGCGCGGCGCCGCGATCCGCTCGGACATGCCGCCCAGGTAGGTGAACCCCGGGCTGAACCCCATCATGTAGACGAGGTAGTCGGTGCCCGCGTGGATGGCCACCACGTCGTCCGGCGTCAGGCCGTTGTGCTCGGCGACGAACGCCAGGTCGGGGCCGAACTCGCCGCCGTACGCCGTCGGGATCTCGACCACGCGCGGAGGCGGCGCCGGCGTGTGCGCCAGGCCGGCCTCGAGGCCGGCCAGCCGGGCCCTCAGCGCGTCGAACGTCGTGACGCGCGGGTCGTAGGCGACGAGCAGCGAGCGGTAGGTCGGGACGAGGTCGCGCACCCCCTCGGGGGTGTCGCGGTCCACGGCGAGGCACAGTTCGCGCACGCGCCGGTTGATCGCGGGATCGATCGCGTCGCCGAACTCGACCACCAGGGCGGCTTCGCCCGCCGCGAGGTAGCGCGCCTCGCCCGCCATCAGGCGGCCTTTCCCGCCCCGAGCGGGGCGAGGACGACGCCCGCGGCCTCGAGCGCGGAGCGCAGGGCCGAGGCCAGGGCGACGGCGCCCGGCGTGTCGCCGTGCAGGCACAGCGTGTCGGCTTCGACGTGCACGATCTCGCCCGAGATGGCGACCACCGTCTTCTCGGTGACCAGGCGCACGCTCCGCTCGATGACCTGCTGGACGTCGTGAATCACCGCGCCCGGCTTCGACCGCGGGACGAGCGTCCCGTCGGGCATCAGCGCGCGGTCGGCAAAGGCCTCGCGGGCCACGCGCAGCCCCATCTTCGCGGCCTCGTCGGCCCATTTCGATCCGGCGAGCACCACGAGGAACATCGACGGGTCGCACTCCAGGACCGCCTCGCCGATCGCGCGGGCGAGGGGGCCGCCCGGGACGGCCATGTTGTAGAGGGCCCCGTGCGGCTTGACGTGCTGCAGGCGCCTGGCGCGCGTGAACGCGGTGAGCGCGCCGACCTGGTAGACGAGGTCGTCGCGGACCTCGTCGGGCGTCGCCGCGAGGTTGCGCCGCCCGAAGCCGCGCAGGTCGGGGAACCCGGGATGCGCGCCGATGCCGACGACGTGCGCCTCGGCCAGGCGCACCGTCCGCCGCATGATCGCCGGGTCGCCGGCGTGGAAGCCGCACGCCACGTTGGCCGACGTGACGACGCGGATGACCTCTTCGTCCAGGCCGAGCTTCCAGTCGCCGAAGCTCTCGCCCATGTCGCAGTTGAAGTCGAACCGGATCGGCATCGCGCGTCACTCCTGTCCGGGCGCGGCCGGGGCCATCGGGGTCGCTGGGGCCGCCGGCGCCGCGGGAAGCGTCCACGGCAGGATGAACACCGATTGCGCCTCCCATACGAGCGTATCCTGCGCGAGCCACGGCGGCAACCGCTGCCAGCCGACGCCGCCCGGCACGCCGTTCACCGCCGCCAGCACCCGCGCGTCCGACCAGCCGGCCAGGCGGTCTTTCGGCACGCGCACGCGCAGCGTGAGCCCCGACGCCGGCACCGGCATCACGAGCGCCCGCCACCGGCCGTCGCGGACGACGCCGCGCAGGCTGGCCTCGGCGGGAACCACGCCGGCCGGCAGGACGAACGCCGCGCCCGTGCCTTCGAGCCGTTGCCGCACGGTCGTCTCGACATAGACGTCGTCTGTCCCGTCGATCGCCTGCAACGTCGCGGACACCTCGAGCGGCGGCTGCACCAGGCCGTCCGTGTCCGCCTCGTAATGAAAGATGCCGTCGGCCGGGCGGAGGATCCCGAAGGCTTCCTGCGACGGGGTGACGGCCCGCCAGGCCGCCGGCCCGCCGGCGGCCGTGCCCGCGGGCGACGGCGCCGCTTCGTGCGTGGCGGCTTCCCATCGGCCCTCGTGCCGCACCAGGTCCTCCACGTAGCGGATCACCCGGCGCTCCGGCCGTTCGCGCGTGTAGGCCGGCTCGACCGCCATCACCCACGAGGCCGCGACGACGGCCAGCAGCACCACGGAGGTGACGACGCTCGACGGCAGCCAGTCGGGCTGGCGCTCGAGCACGAGCATGGCGGCGCAGGGCGCCACCGTCGCCATCGCCGCGGCGAACAGGACGGGGAAGAACCACGAGGGGGGCGCGACCGGCATCCGGCCGAACAGCGCGACCATGAATTCGAAGATCGTCCCGGCCAGCGGCAGCCAGAGGACGCCGGCGACCACGCCCGTGACGAGCGCCGCGGCGCGGCCCGCCGAGGCCCGGCGGATCGGGAAGGCGAGGACGAGCGCCGACGCGACCAGCAACGGGATGGCGAAGAGGTAGCCGGCGCCGGGCGCGGTGCGCTGGAGCACGGCCAACGCGGCGGCCCACGCCGGCAGCGTCACCATCCAGATGCAGGACGGCGCCCCCGACGGCCTGACCGTCACCGGCAGGCTCCGGCCGGCCAGCGTGAACAGCCACAGGCCGGCGAGCCCCGCCGCGGACAGGAACACCGGCAGCAGGGTCGCCCCGGCAAACCACGGCTGCTCGAGGCCGGTCCAGAGCCGGAGGAGCGCGCACCCGAGCCACATCGAGCCGACGGCCACGGCGACGCCGGCGAACGACCAGGCCGCGGTGATGACCAGGCGCGTCGTCCCCACCTCGTCGTGGGCGGCGCGGAACGCCTTGTAGGCGGCCAGCAGGCCCAGCACGAACGCGACGACGGCCAGGACGAGGGTGCGACGGCCCGAGTAGGCGAACGCGGTGCGGCCGGCGACGTCGAAGAAGGTGCCGCCGCCGGCC
Organism: Acidobacteriota bacterium; assembly: GCA_021779795.1. Classification (GTDB taxonomy): domain Bacteria; phylum Acidobacteriota; class Vicinamibacteria; order Vicinamibacterales; family Fen-181; genus FEN-299. Next base: position 5,843 of record JAJXZZ010000089.1, read on the forward strand.
GTCCGCGCCCGGATGTCCTCCGAGTCGAGGGCGTCCACGAGCCGGATCGCATTGGCGCCGAGCCGGGCGATCGTCGCCGTCTCGAGCCGCGACGGGGTGTCGAGCGGCGTGTGGTAGGCGTACTGGTTGCCGGTCGGGGCGAAATCGAGGCCCGGGGCGCCGCCTTCCTTCAGCACCGTGGAGTCGGTGCCGTTCGGCAGGCGGTGATAGATCTCGGTCAGCAGCGACGAGCCCGAGGGGAACGGCGCCGCCGCCGCCCAGGCGGCCGGCAGCCAGGCGTTGCCGGGCCCGGCCTGGAAGAGGCGCGCCGGGCCGGTCGTGCCGACCGCCTCGAAATTGAGGAACGCGCGGACGGCCTTGAACTCGGGCGTGCCGGCCAGGGCGCGGGCGCCCGTCCGGTCCAATTCCTCGCTGTCGGTGATGGCGACCAGCAGCGAATACCTCGGGTCGGGTCTCGCGGCCAGCACGCGCCCGGCCTCCAGGCACACGGCGACGCCGAGGCCGTCGTCGGCCGCGCCGCGCGACTGGGGCGGCGAATCGTAGTGGCTGACGAGCGCGATGGCCTCGCGCTGACGCCCGGGCCGGACCGCGATGATGTTGATGACCGGCACCGACAGGCCGGCCCCGGTGGTCGAGAGCGCGTCCTGCAGGCGCACCGTGAAGCCGGCCTGCCTGAGCTGGTCGGCGACGTACTCGCGCGCCCGGCGGTTGGCCTCGCTGCCCGTGGGCCGCGAGCCGAATGCGGTCGCGAGCATCCGAACGTGGCGTGTCGCCCGGTCGATCGAGAAGCCGGCGTCGGTCCGGGCGCGGCAGGCCGTGGCCGCCAGCGCCACGGCGAGGCAGGCCACGGCAAGGCCGACGCCGCGCGCGGCCGGACGGGCGATCGGGACGGGCGTTCGCATCCGGCGATTCTACGGCACGACGGCGTACGGCGGTAGCCCCGCCCTGTGCTATGCTGCCGGCGGCCGGGCCTGTTGACGCGCCCGGCCGAAATGCCTGGAGGCCGAGATGCCCGATATTGCCCGCATACAGAGTGAGCTGAAGGCGGCCGGCGTGGACGGGTGGTTGCTCTACGACTTCCACAACCGCGACGCGATCGCCTATCACGTGCTGGGGATGGACTACGGCAAGTTCACCAGCCGCAGGTGGTTCTACTGGATTCCGACCGTCGGCGACCCGATCAGGCTCGCCCACAAGGTCGAATCGACGAAGCTCGACTCGCTGCCGGGCGAGAAGCGGCTGTACCTGTCGTGGCGCGAGCTGCACGCCAGCCTGAAGGCCATGCTCGGCTCCGCCAGGAAGGTGGCGATGCAGTACTCGCCGATGGCCAACATCCCGTACGTGTCCACGGTGGACGGGGGGACGATCGATCTCGTCCGGTCGCTCGGCTTCGAGGTCGTGTCGTCGGCCGGCCTCGTGCAGACGTTCCAGGCCGTGCTCGACGAGGCGGCCTACCGGTCGCACCTCGAGGCGGGGGAGCGGGTGCAGCGGATCAAGGACGAGGCGTTCGCGCTCATCGGCCGCTCGATCCGGGCGAACGAGAGGCTCACGCAGTACGATGTCCAGCAGTTCATCGTCCGGCGGTTCGGCGAGGAGGGGCTCACCTGCAAGGGCGAGTTCCCGATCGTCGGGACCAACGAGCAGCCGGCCGATCCCCACTTCGAGCCGACGCCGGCCAACGCGCGGCCGATCAAGCCGGGTGACACCGTGCTCATCGACCTCTGGGCGAAGCTCGACCAGAAGGGGGCGGTGTTCTACGACATCACCTGGTGCGGCTTCGTCGGCCAGAAGCCGCCCGCCAAGTACGCCGAGATCTTCGGCGTCGTCCGCGACGCGCGCGACGCCGCGCTCGACTTCATCCGCCGGCGCTACGCCGAGGGGAAGAAGCTCCACGGGTGGGAGGTGGACGACGCGTGCCGGCAGGTGGTGGAGCGGGCCGGCTACGGCCCCTACTTCCTGCACCGCACCGGGCACTCGATCGGCGAGGAAGTCCACGGCAACGGCGTGAACATCGACAACCTCGAGACCAGGGACGAGCGCGAGCTGGTCCCGGGCATCTGCTTCTCGATCGAGCCGGGGATCTACCTGGCGGGCGAGATGGCGGTGCGGTCGGAGATCAACGTGTTCATCACGCCGGCGGGCAAGGTGGACGTGGCGGGGGAGATGCAGAAAGAGTTGGTACTGATTTGAGGGGAACGACAGGGAGGACAGATGGCAGCGGACCACGGTCGGCAGACGAGAGGCTCAGAGGCTGGCAGCGGACGACGTTCGCTGTCAGCTGTTCGACTGCCTGTCCACCGACCGTGATCCGCTGACCGCCGCCCTCGTCCCTGTCTTCTGGAGGCACCGTGGGTTTCTATTACCTGTATGTGATCCTGGCCTACCTGCTGGTGATGACCGGGTACAACATCTACCGGTCGCGGCAGGTCAAGTCGCAGGACGACTTCATGGTGGCCGGGCGCAGCCTGTCGCTCACCAAGATGGTCTTCACGCTGGTCTGCACGTGGATCGGATCGGGCACCTTCATCGCGGGCGCCGAGTACGCGTCGTACGCGGGGTGGAGCGCGATCTGGCAGCCGGCCGGCGCCTTCCTGGGCATCGCGATCATCTACTTCGTGGCGGCCCGGATCCGCACGTTCGGGCAGTACACGGTCGGCGACATCCTCGAAGTGCGGTACGGGAGGTTCGCGCGGCTGTTCGGGGCGATCGCGCTCATCATCGCGTTCACGACGATCGTCGCCTACCAGTTCCGCGCGGGCGGCTACATCCTGAACGTCATCACCGACGGCCGCATCTCGCTCCAGGCGGGGCAGACGATCACGGCCTGCTTCGTGATCGGGTTCGTGACGATCGGCGGGATGGTGGCGGTGGCGCACACCGACCTGCCGAACGGGATCATCATCGTGTCGGCGTGCCTGCTGGCCGTGCCGTTCGTGATCTCGACGGCCGGCGGGTGGTCGCACGCCCACCAGGTGCTCGATCCGGCGAAGTTCCAGGTGTTCGCGCAGGACTTCGGCAAGTACCCGGCGCTCAAGGGGCTCTCGTACTTCCTCTCCACGCTGCTGCTGCTGATGGGCGTGCAGTCGATGTACCAGAAGTTCTACGCGGCCAAGACGGCGGCCGAGGCGAAGAAGGCCGTCGCCATCTGGATCGTCGGCACGATCGTCGTCGAGACGATCGTGATCGCGATCGCCGTGTACGCGTCGGTCTACAACATCGAGTTCCACCGGGGATGGGACGGCCGGGCGCTGGTGCTCAACGCCGCCCGCTACATGGTGCCGGGGCCGGTGGGGGTCCTGCTGCTCGGGGCGGCGTGCGCGGTCGTGCTCTCGACCGGCATGAACTACCTGCTCTCGTCCAGCTCGAACGTGATGCGGGACATCTACCAGGGGATGATCAACCCGAACGCCGACCCGACCAAGATGGTGGCGCTGCAGAAGGTGTTCATCGTGGTGATGGGCTTCTGCGCGTTCCTCATGATCTTCATCCCCACCGTCCTGAAGTCGCAGATCTCGATCCTGCAGTACGCCTACTTCGCCTACACGATGTACGGCGTGGCGGTGACGCCGGCGCTGTTCGCCGCGCTGACCTGGCGGCGGGCGACCTGGCAGGGGGGGATCGCGTCGATCGTCGGCGGGGCGGTCTCGACCGTGTTCTTCGAGTTCGTGCTGAAGGCGATCGCGCCGGGCGTGATGGAGGGGGCCAACGGCCTGACCGGCGTCGCCGCGATGGCGTCCAACTTCGGCGCCGACCCGTGGGGGATCCCGAGCATCTACCCGTCGGCGATCATCTCGATCGGCCTGCTGATCGTGGTCAGCCTGATGACGCCGAAGCCCGACCCGAAGACGCTGGAGCCGTTGTTCGGGAAGGACTAGGACGGGGACAGGGACAGGGACAGGGACGGTGTAGTGGCTAGTGGCTGGTGGCTAGTGGCTGGTGGCTGGTGGCTGGTGGCTGGTGGCTAGTGGCTGGTGGCTGGTGGCTGGTGGCTAGTGGCTGGTGGCTGGTGGCTAGTGGCTAGTGGCTGGTGGCTGGTGGCTAGTGGCT
>JAJXZZ010000090.1 GCA_021779795.1 Acidobacteriota bacterium
GCTGACGGCGGGGATCTTCTCGGAGGACGAGCGGGAGATCGGCGAGTTCTTCGATCGGATCCAGGCGGGCGTCGTCTACGCCAACCGGCGCGGCGGCGCGACGACGGGCGCCTGGCCGGGGCAGAACTCCTTCGGCGGGTGGAAGGGCAGCGGCTCGACCGGCAAGGGGACGGGCGGCCCGCACTACATGCAGCAGTTCTTCAGGGAGCAGAGCCGGACGAGAGTCAGGTAAAAGGGCTCAGGGCTCAAGGCTCAAGGCTCAGGGCGCAGGGGGCGAGCGATGGCGACGGCGGGCGGAGGCGGCTGGGTGCGGGTGCTGCTGCGCGCCACGCTCATCGGCGCGGTGCTGCAGTTGCTGATGGTGATCTACGGCCATTACAACGCGGGCGTCGTGCGATGGTTTGCGGCGCTCGGGATGGCCCTGGCGCTGCTGGCCGGCTTCATCTTCGGCCGCTTTTCGGGCCTGGCCGGGCGTGTCGGCGCGACGGCCGGCGGCGCGGTCGCCGGGGCGGTCTGCGCCGCGGTGGCCGTGGTCGAGGCGTTCTCGCTCGGGGACGTCCCGGCCTGGGTCCTGGGCTTCGCCCCGGCCAGCTCGGCCGTGACCGGCGCCCTCGGCGGGCTGCTCGGGAGGCTCGCCCGCCCGAAGAGATAAGCTCGCTCGTTGAATCTCTCAATCTTGCGATCGTGCGATCGCAAGATCGCACGATGCGAAGTTTCCATCCGGCCCTGCCGGCTTGCCGCAACTGCCTCTCCTGGCGGAAAATAGCCATGTTGGGCCGGTTACGACCCGGGGTCCGTTCCCCCAATACTTCCCGGGCTTCATCAACTCTCGAGCAGGCTTCATCTGCCTCCGCACGGCGGGACGCGCCGGCCGGCTGACCGACAAGGAGTGGCCATGACGATCGCGTACGACTACAAGACGCGGACTTCCTACACGGCAGAGGCGGCGAAGGAGAGAGCGGCGCACAAGACGCTCCTGCAGCATGCGTTCGAGCCGAGCCTGCCCGAGCGGGGCTACACCAACCGCACGCTGCACATCGACCTGTCCACGCTGACGGTCACCGAGAAGGCGGTGACCGAGCAGATGAAGGAGATCTTCGTCGGCGGCCGCGGCTTCGGCCTGTGGTACCTGTGGAACGCCATCACGCCGAAGACGAAGTGGAACGACCCGGAGAACGACATCGTCATCAGCCCGGGCCCGCTGGCCGGCAACACGCAGTACGCCGGGTCGGGCAAGTCGCTGGTGGTGACGCTCTCGCCGCTGACGTCGATCCCCGTGGACAGCAACGTCGGGGGGTATTTCGGGCCGCTGCTGAAGTTCTGCGGCTACGACGCGCTCGAGATCCAGGGCAAGGCCGAGCGCGACGTGGTCATCGTCATCGACGGGCCGAAGAAGACGATCACCATCGAGGAGGCCCCGGACGAGAACCCCGACAGCCACGTGGCGGCCGAGGTGTTCACCCACGAGTACGCCGACAACGAGAAGGACTTCGTGAACGTGTCGGTCGTGTCGGCGGGGAAGGGGGCCGACCACGCGCGGATCGGCTGCCTGAACTTCTCGTGGTTCGACCCGCGGCGCGGCGCGGTCCGGCTGAAGCAGGCCGGGCGCGGCGGCATCGGCCTGGTCTTCCGCGACAAGAAGATCAAGGCGCTCGTGGTGCACGGCCCGAAGATGAAGGCCGACATGAACCGCGCCGTCAACTTCGAGCGGACCTCGAAGGTGGGCCGCAAGCTGGCCAAGGAGATCCACGACCTCGACGACCAGCAGAACAAGATGCGCGCGATCGGCACGGCGCACCTGGTCGAGATCATGGACGCCTACGACCTGCTGCCGGTGCACAACTTCCAGTACGGCAAGCACAAGGACATCGACAAGATCTCGTCCACCGTCTGGCAGAGGCGGTTCACGCAGGGGATCTTCGACGGCTGCTGGTACGGCTGCCACATGGCGTGCGCCAAGGGCGCCGACTGCCACAAGGTGATGACCGGCCCCTATGAGGGCCACATCGTCACGGTGGACGGGCCGGAGTACGAGACGGCCGCCGGCCTCGGGTCCAACTGCGGGATCTTCGAGCCCGACTGGATCCTCGAGTCGAACTTCTACTGCGACACCTACGGCGTCGACACGATCTCGTTCGGCACCGCCTGCGCCTTCGCGATGGAGTGCTTCCAGCGCGGCATCCTGACCCTCGAGCGCACCGGCGGCCTCGACCTCACGTGGGGCAACGGCCGGTCGCACGTCGAACTGCTGCACCAGATGGCGCGCGGCGAGGGCTTCGGCGTGATCGTCGGCCAGGGCGTGAAGTGGATGCAGGAGTACTTCGCCGAGCAGGGGTGGGGCGACCTGCCGTTCATGCGCGACATCGGCATGCAGGTCAAGGGGATGGAGTACTCGCAGTACCAGTCCAAGGAGTCGCTGGCCCAGCAGGGCGGCTACGCGCTGACCAACAAGGGGCCGCAGCACGACGAGGCGTGGCTGATCTTCATGGACATGGTCAACAACCAGATCCCGACCTTCGAGGACAAGGCCGAGGCGCTGCACTACTTCCCGCTCTTCCGCACCTGGTTCGGCCTGATGGGGCTGTGCAAGCTGCCGTGGAACGACATCGAGCCCGAGGACAACGCCAAGCACGGCAAGGAGGCCGCGAAGGTCCCCGAGCACGTCTACAACTACCTCGAGCTCTACGCCGGCATCACCGGCAAGGAGATGACGCCCTCCCAGCTCATCGAGCAGTCCGAGGCGGTCTACAACTTCCAGCGCGTGTTCAACCTTCGGATGGGGATGGGCGGGCGCAAGTCCGACTGGCCGCCCTACCGGTCGATGGGGCCGGTGACGAAGGAAGAGTACGAGTCGCGCGCCGAGCGCTACGACCAGCAGCTCAAGGACCTGATCGGCGTCGATCCCGAGGGCAAGTCAACCGAGGAGAAGATGGCGCTGCACCGCGCGTGGCGCGAGGACCGCTACAACAAGCTGTGCGACGCGGTCTACATCCGCCGTGGATGGACGAACAACGCCATCCCGACGCTCGAGACGCTCAGGAAGCTCCGGATCGATTTCCCGGAAGTGGTCGCGGTCGTGACGCCGCACCTTCGATGACGACCGCCACGAAGAACCGGGATTCGGGATTCGGGATTCAGGATTCGGGGGTGCACGGTATCGAGGGAGGCCGCCGATGCCATCGAAGGTCGAGAGTTATCGCGATCTCGAGGTATGGCAGACGGCCATGGACCTGACGGCGGCGGTCTACAAGCTGGCCGAGTCCTTTCCCGCGCACCAACAGTTCGGCCTGCGCGCGCAATTGCAGCGCGCCGCCGTCTCGATTCCGTCGAACATTGCCGAGGGGCACGGACGCTCCATCACGCGTGAGTACTTGCATCACCTGGCCATCGCCCACGGATCGTTGATGGAACTCGAAACGCAGATCGAGCTGTCGGTAAGATTGGGATTTGCCAGGCGCGCTGCCCGTGATGAGGTTTTGAACACGGCCGCTCAGTGCGGTCGAATGCTGCACGGGCTTATGAAACGGTTGAGAGAGTTGGCCGAGACCCAGTCAACGGGCAGATCGAGGCGATGAGTCGAGCTCGGAGCCCGCGGCCGAATCCCGAATCCCGAATCCCGAACCCCGCCATGATCACCGTCAACGGCTCCCCGCTCGAGTGGCATCCCGGCATGACCGTCGCCGAGATCCTGAAGGTCCGCAACTACATCTTCCGGATGCTGGTCGTGCAGGTGAACGGCGACCTGGTCAAGCGCGGGACCTACGACACGGCCGTCGTGCCGGACGGCGCCGACGTCCAGGTCATCCACATGATCAGCGGCGGCTGAGGCGGCCTCCTTCGCGCCGCGCGCCGGCTCGCCTCGTGCCGCGGGGCCGTTTCAGAACACGTCGGCCGGCCACCAGGCGATGTCGCCGGTGTCGAGCGGCGGCGAGGGCCACACGTGGCGCCCCAGCGGGCGCATCATCATGGTGAGCGGCGGCACCTCGCGCGCGGCGATCTCGAGCTGCGGGGGGAGCGGCCCGGGGTTCAGCCAGGCGCGAAGGCACGCGACGGCCCCGGCGTCGCGTGCGAGGATGGTCTGCAGCATGGCGCCGACGCGGGCGCCCGACGGGTCGCGATCGCCCCACTCGGTCACCATCGCGTGCTCGCCCACCTCGAGCAGCACGACGTAGGCCGCGGCTCGCCCGCCCTCTTCGACGACGAAGAACTCCACCCGGCGGTGGCCCGGCGCGCCGCTCGCGGCCAGCAGGCGCTTGCGGGCGATGCAGAACCGCACGTAGGCCGCGTCGCGGACGAGCGCCAGCCGGCACCCGGCGCGGGCCGACTCGTTCATCTCGACGATCGACGCGATGTCGCCGAAATCGCCGGACCGCATGGCGATGGCCAGCGGCCCCGGGCGCGCCCCGGGCCTGGCCGACAGCGCCACCTGGCTGACGGGAAGCATCCGGAACCCCAGGTGCTCGTAGTAGCGCGGCGCGATCTCCGAGAAGAGCATCGCGAGGCCGAAGCCCTGTTCGGCCGCCTCCTCGAGCACCCGCCGGAGCAGCTCGCGCCCGTAGCCGTGGCCGCGGCGGGCCTCGGGCGTGAAGACCGCCCCGAGGCCCAGCAGCGGGACCCGCTCGCCGTCCACGGTCGCCGCGAGGACGTACCGCTTGGCCGACGCCAGCAGCCGCCCGCCGTCGTCAACGAGCGCGACCCGGCGAAGGTTGGCCGCGCCCCACGGCGTCGCGGCCTGCGCCCGGTTGTAGCGGCCGTAGGCGGCCCGGTCGAGCCCCTGGCCCCACACCGGGAACGTCTCGTCGAGAATCCGCTCGACCAGCGGGGCGTCGGCCGCCACCACGTTCAGTGCCATGCCACCATCCTGCCGGTTCGCGGCTCCTTACACCGCGACCTTGACCTCCTCGGTGATCGCGATGCCGCGGCGCTGGCACTCGGTGACGATCGTCCGCCCCGGCAGCGACAGCTCCACCGACACCGCGCCGCGCCGCACCTGGCTGTTCACGGCGGCGATGAGCAGGATCGACCCGTGCCAGCCGGTCAGGCGCTGCATCGCCGTGAAGCCGGTCTTCTCGTCGTAGCGGTCCACCAGCTCCACCACCGCCTCGACCCGGCGGCCCTTCGTCCGGCCGATCCCCTTCACGCGCATCACGCAGACGTCCTTGATCTCGTCGCGGCAGACCTGCGGCTCGAGCAGGGCGTGGAAGACGTCGCGCGGCACGACCTTCTGGCCGCGGACGTCGATCGGGTCGAGCCCGAGCAGGCCGAGGTCCGAGAACGCCTTGAACTGCGCGACGTGGCCGGGGTAGCGCAGCGTCTTGTTCTCGAGCCGCTTCAGCCGGCCCTCGAAGGTCCACGGCGACGTCGACAGGCCGCCCGACGTGACGAACGCCTCGAGCTGGCCGAGCGGCTCGCCGAACTCCAGCACCTCGTAGCCCGAGAAGCACGGCACGGGCGTCACCTTGCCGTCGCGGATGAAGAAGGCGTTGCCGTCGTACTCGTTGGTGAGGCCGCCCAGGTTGAACGTGCTCTCGTAGTTCCACGGCGCCTTCGGCTGCTGCGGCAGGCCGCCGTCCCAGATGAGGACCTCGTCGCACTCCTCGACGAGCGACATCACGTAGGTGCCGAGCGACACGTTCAGCCCGGGTCCCATGCCGCAATCCGGCACGATCGTCACGCCGGCGGCGGCCGCCTCGGCGTCGAGCGCGAGCTGGTCGCGGACGACGGCCGTGTTGCCGCCGAAGTCGGTCATGTGGACCTTCTTCGCGATGGCGAGCTTCGTCATCTCGAGGTTGAAGACGTAGTGGACGGAGCTGACGAGGCCGGTCGCGCCGTCGAGGTGCGGCGCCACGGTGGAGAGGTCGCTCGCGTCCGCCCTGAACGCGGCCGCGACCTTCTTCCCGAGCAGCCGGTTCAGGCGCTCGGCGCCCGCCGCGGCGACGGCGGGATCGATGTCCAGCAGGGTGATGGCGTCGGCCGATCCGAACACCGCGAGATCGTAGGCGGCGGCAAGGCCCTGCCTCCCCGTGCCGAGGACGACGTACTTGTAGCCCATGAGATCCTCCGTCAAGCTCGCGCTGGCGATGATGCGCGAGCGGAATGAACGATTCAGTAGTGGCCGGCGGCCCGGGAACGGCCGGCAGCGGACCACGGTCGGCAAACGGGAGACCGTGAAGCGATCAGCGGATCGGGCCTGGCGCGGCCCGAAGCCCGCGGCCTGAGGCCTGAAGCCCGCAGCCTGAAGCCTTGAAATTACAGCCCCGCCGACCGGGACGCGGTCCCGATGACGAGGGCGTGGAGCGCGAGGTGAGCGAAGGGAAGTGCGGACATCGAGCAGACCGACGGTAGCACGGACGGCAGGAACTCCACAACAGGCTGAGGGAGGCCCGCGCTACCGGCTCAAGGCTAGGGCCGGCCTCCTGGCCGGTCACTAGCGCTCGGCCCGACGAGCGTCTTACTCGAGCACCTTCCGGCCCTTCAGATTGGGAATCACGCGCACCTGCAGGCGCCCGTCGGTCAGGACGAGCGTGAGGTAGTCGCTCTTGGTGACGACGGACGCGGGGAGTGTGAACCGGAGTTCGGGAAGCAACTGGGTTTCGCCGGCCTTCTTGATCCTCACGTCGATCCGGTCTTCGACCTTGAGAATCGCCCGGCGGCCTTGCGGCTGACCATCGGCGATCGCGCTGGCGGTGAGCACCGCCCTCGACAGGCGCACGCCACGCGGGGGGAGAGCGTGGCCGCCGTTCTCGATCATGACCGTGGACCGCACGACGTACTCGTACCCCTGCCGGCCCGCCTCCCGTTTCTCGACCGATCCGACGAAATGAAACGCCAGCTCCGGGGAGCCGGCGTGCATGATGGAGTCGAACCGCAGCAGTTTCGAGCCAGGCTCCAGCTTGTCGGGAACGGGAGTCAGACCGGGCTCGACTCGGCGCGCACAGCCGCCCGCGGCGAGGAGGATTCCGACGAGAACACAGACCGCAATGTGCCTCACCCCGCGACCTCATTTCCGCACGTCAGCCGCATCATCCGCCTGCCGGCTGACGACCGACGGCTGACGGCCGTGTCACGCGCGTGACGCCCGGCGGCTCGGCGCGACGGGTTCGCTGTGACGCCGCCCTCGGCCCTCGGTCCTCGGCCCTCAGCCCATGGCGCGGCCGACCTTCTACTTGTCTAGTCTGAACGCCACCGTCACGGTCATGACGACCGGCACCAGCTTGCCGTCGACGCGCGTCGGCGCGAACTCCCACTGCCTGACCGCGTCGAGCGCCGCCTGGTCGAGCATCGGAACCGACCGAAGAACCTTCGCGTCGACGACCCTGCCGGTCTCGTCGACCGCGGCCTCGACGATCACCGTGCCCTGCACCCTGGCCTGCCTGGCCTCCTCCGGGTAGACGGGCTTGACGTCCTTGATCTTGGTCGGCGGCTTGATGCCACCGAAGGCGCGGACCGAGGTCGTCTTGCCGCCCGCCACGCCTCCCACGATCCCTCCTGCCACGCCCTTCTTCATGCCTGGTGGCGGCGGCGGTGGAGGCGGTGGGGGTGGCGGTGGCGCGAATGCAGAACTGGAACCGCGGACGATCTTCGGCGATGGATAGGTTTCGGTCGGTGCGCCGGCCGCCTTGCGGGCGTCGCGGATCTCGGCCGCCCGGTCGCGCAGCGTGTCCGCTTCGGCGACGAGCGACTTCCGGACGGCCGCGTCGGCTTCGACCTGCGCCTGCAACCGCAGGAGGAGACTCTTGTAGACGAGCGCCTCCATGTAATCGGGGTTCAGGGCGATCGCGACGTCCGCCTCCTGGACCCCATGTTCGACGTAGGGCCGTTTCTGCGCGTCGGTCAGCGAAGCGTCGCGGTAGGCCTTCTCCCAGTAGTACGAGGCGGCGGTGTGGTGCGCGACGGGATCCTGCGGTGTCGCCGCCGCCCAGCGGCCGAGCCATTCCGCCGCTTTGTCGAAGTTCCCGTGCCGGCTGTAGAAGCCGACCGCCTGCATGTAGGCCACGCGATCCCAGGGCGCCGCGTTTGCGGCCGCCTCCAGGGTCTCGGCCGCCTTCTCGAGATCGCCGGCCTTCTCGTACAGGCGGGCGAGCGCGAAGTAGTTTGCCGTGTCCTTCGGCGTCGCCTCGATCAACCCCTGCAGCCTGGCCTCGTCCTGCGGCGCGTGAGGCGCCGCCGCGGACACTCCCGGTCGCTGGGCCGGGGCCGGCACCCCGTGCAGCGGGGACGCGGAGACGCTCCACCATCCGCCCGCCGCGAGGACCGTCACCACTGCCGCCACCGACGCGACGAGACGGATGCGCGACATGGTCGCCTCCTCCATCAGCAGCGTCACCCGCTGCCGCAGGTGACCGTGGTCCAGGAAACACGCCGCCGGCTGGAGCCTGGGCCCCGGGTCCGCTCCTGCCAGCGCGAGCAGCGCGCGAAGATACGCGCGCCGGTCGCCGAGCATCTCGACCACGCGCCGGTCGATCGTCTGCTCGGTGCCGAGGTGGATCTGCTCGACGAGCCACCAGACCGCCGGGTGGAACCAGAGGAACGCGCGGACGATCTCGTCGCCGACCACGCGCAGCCAGTCCTGCCGCTTCACGTGCAGCAGTTCGTGGCACGCGACGGCCCGCTGGTGCGCCGGATCGAGCCGCGCGAATCCGCGCGGCACGAGCACGACGGGCCGCCGAAGGCCGAACGTCACCGGGCGCGCCACCCGCGGCGCCTCGCGGAATTCGGCGCTGACGCCGACGGCGCGAGTGGCCGTCAGGATGCCCGGGAGGTGGGAGTTGACCGCGGTGGAGCGCCGCCGAAGCCGCGCCAGCGAGGCCAGGCCGAGACCGAGCCAGGCGAGACGCAGTGCGACGCCGGCCGCGAGCAGGACGCGGAAGAGGACGACGCGCTGGCCGGGGGAGCCGAGCCGCAGGCGCGAGGGCAGCCACGCGCCGGCCGCCACGAGCACCGCCACCTGCGCCGCCCACGACGCCAGGTTCGCCAGCGACCACTGGGCCATGTCAGCCCTCTTCGATCTTGCGGGCGAGATCCTCGAGTTCCTTCTTGGTTAGACGCCGATCCTTCACGAGTTGCACCAGCAGCGGCTGCGCCGCGCCGTCGAAGACGCGGTCGACGAACTCCGCCACCATGGCCTTCATCGCGGCCGCCGCCGACCGGGTCGGGCGGTAGACGTAGGCCCGGCCGTCGGGCCGCCGCTTCAAGTGTCCCTTGGACGCCAGCACCCCCATCATCGTCATCACGGTCGTGTAGGCGATCGGCCGGCGCTGCTTGAGGACCGCGTGGACTTCGCGAACCGTGGCCTGGCCCTTCTGCCAGATCACCTTCATGATCTCGAGCTCGAGCGGGGTGAGCGTCGGAGGGGTGGGCGGCATATCTACTAATATCTTAGTTGTTAGTAGATGCCTGTCAAGCGCAAAGGGAAGGCAGGCCCCCGGCGGCGCCCGGCTCCTGGCCGGGAGCCGGACGCCGCCGGGGGCCCTGGGCCGAAAGCCCTGGGCCCGGGGCCCGAATCCGAGAGTGGCCGCCTACCGTCCCGCGTCCAGGTGGTTCCAGTTCAGGATCGCGTTGAACCCGAGGTTGAAGCTGCCGAACGTCTCGTAGCGCCAGAAGGGCCGGTTCGCGAACATGACGACGTGGCCCTTGCCGAGCGGCGCGTCCACGACGACCGCCCGCCCGACGAGCGCCTGCTGCCCGAGCAGGCCGCCGCTGAGCAGCATGTCGTTCGGGTCGGCCGGGAAGCGCAGGATGACGCGCGGCCGCGCCGCCGCGTTCTCCGCGCCCGCCCCGCCGTGGCCGCCGCGGC
>JAJXZZ010000091.1 GCA_021779795.1 Acidobacteriota bacterium
CCGCGCGCCTGCCGCTCGACGGCGGCCACGCGGGCGCCGTAGCGCACCTCCCCGCCGAGCGCGGTCACCCGCTCGACCATCACCCGCTCGAGCGTCTCCCGGGGCACGGCCAGCCCCGCGCGCCCCCCGCGTTCGACGCGCACGCGCGCCTCGCCGCAGGGCCACGTAATCCAGGCCTCGCGCACCGGCACGGCGCCGGCGGCGAGGACGGCCGGCAGGAGGCCGAGCGCCTCCAGGTGCGACACGCCCTCGGGATTGACGAAGGCTCCGCACACTCTCGGCGGCGGCGCGGCGTGCTGCTCGAGCACGGCCACGCCCACGCCGGCACCCCGGAACGCCAGCGCGGCGGCCAGCCCCGCCGGGCCCGCGCCGACGACAACGGCGTCAATGGCGGCCATGCTTCTCGCCGCACAGGCTCACGCGGAAGGGTCCCTCCGCCCGCGCCTCGAGATAGCGCAGGCCGAGCCCGGCCGCCGCCTCGCGCAGTTCCCTCACCGTGAACGCGCGCCTCACCGACAGCGGCCCGTCGTGGCGGACGACGCGGTTGCCGGCAACGTAGGCGAGCAGGCTCACGCCGGCCAGCGCCAGCCACGACCGCCGCAGGTCGCTGACGACGACGCCCCGCGTCGCCAGGCGATCGAGCGACGCGAGCGCGCCGGGGACGCCGTCGGGCGGAACGTGGTGCAGGAACAGCGACGCCGTCACGTAGTCGAAGCGCCGGCCCGAGGCCGCCACTTCGGCCAGGCTCGCCCGCTCGATCGCGAGGCCGGGCACGCCGCGAGCCCGCTCGCGGGCCGCCGCGGCGACGTCCGGGGCGCTGTCGATGCCGGTGACCTCCAGATCGAGCCCGAGCGAGTGCGCCCACGCCAGGATGGCCCGCGGGATGTCGGCGGCCCCGGTGCCCACGTCGAGCACCCGGATGCGCCCGTCGGCCGGCCACGCCGCGGACCACCGCTGCAGGGCCCGGAGCACGATCCCCGTGCCGCCGAACCACCGGTTGGTCAGCTCGAGGAACGCCAGCGTCCGGTCCACGACACGGGGCGGCAGCGGCTCGGTGTCCATGATCTCGTCGGCCACGGCCCGGCGGTCGAGGTGCGGCGCCCGCGGCAGGACCCGCGCGGTCATGGCGTCAATACTCCACCAGCGCCGCGTGCGCGGCGAAGCCTGCGCCGAAGGCGCTGACGACGCCGAGGTCGCCCCGCGACGGCGGCCGCAGCCGCTGCTCCTCGTCGAGGACGAACAGCACCGTCGGCGACGAGAGGTTTCCGGCGCGCCGCAGGACGGCGCGCGACGCGTCGAGCGCCCCGGCGGGCAGCTCGAGCGCGCGTTCGATCGCGTCGAGCACGAGGCGGCCGCCCGCGTGCATCACCCAGTGGGCGACGGCGTCCGCCTCGACCCCGTGCTCGTCGAGCAGTTCCGTGACCAGGCGGCGGCACGCGCGGCCCGCCCGCACCGGCACGTCGCGGCTGAGCACGTTCCGCAGGTGCCCGCCCTCGGTCCGGAACCGCAGCGCCTCGCGCCACTCCGGCAGCGTCAGCGAGCGGAACCCCAGCAGCGTGGGACGCGGCGCTCCCGGCGCCCCGCCCGTCGCCCGGTCGGTCCGGCGGAGGATGGCGGCCGCCGACCCGTCGCCGAAGATCGCGTTCGAGACCGCCAGGTCCGGCGCCTCGCCGAACAGGACGGCCGCGCTGCAGATCTCGGTGCTCACCACCGCCGCCGTTCCGTCGGGGTGGGCCGCCAGGAAGTCGCACGCCTGCTCGAGCGCGGGCAGCGCGGCGCCGCAGCCCATGCCCGACACGTCCAGGCGACGGACGTCGGGCCTCAGGCCCGCGCGCTCCATGACATACGAGGTCAGCCCCGGGCAGAGGTAGCCGGTGCAGGTCGTCGAGGCGAGGAAGTCGACCTCGCGCGGCTCGAGGCCGGCGGCCGCGAGCGCGCGGGCGAGCGACTCGGCCGACAGCTGCGCCGCCCACCGCTCGTAGCGCGCGAGGATCGCGTCGTGGTCCGTCTCGAGCAGTTCGCCGAGGCCGTCCACGGCGAGGTGGCGCGCTTCGATGCTCGGTTCGCTGAAGAACCGGCGGTAGAGGTCCCAGGTGCCGGGCGTGAGGTTGAGGTGGTCGGTGCCCCAGGCGAGCGTCTCCGCCTGGGTGTAGCGTGCCGGAGGAAGGGCGGTGCCGATCGCGAGGATCGACACCGCCGTCGTGCGCGGAACTTCGGGCCGGGGGCGAGGCCTCATCTTTCGATTATAGGCCCGGCCCCTGCCTGCCCCACCCCTGCGCCTTCACGGTCTTCATGTCGTCCACGAGGCGCTCGGGCAGCTTCGCGTCGAGCTTCGGCCGTGTCGGCGAATTGCCGAGCGTCCAGGCCACCGCGTAGATCGTCTTCGCCACCGCCTCGACCTTGTCGTAGTCGATCTTCTCGGCGCTGTCGGTCACGCGGTGGTAGTCGGCGTGCAGCCCGTCGCTGAAGAACACGATCGGGATCCCCATCTTCACGAAGTTGTAGTGGTCGCTGCGGTAGAAGATCCGCTGCCCGGACTCGCCCGGCCCGATGTTGTCGTGCGACCGGTCGGGCGCGGTCGTGTCGTAGAAGTCGTTGAGCTTCAGCTTCAGGTACGACGCGTTGACCTTCTCCAGGATCTGCCCCATCTCGCCGCTCGCCACGCGCGGCCCGACGATGAAGACCTCGTTCGGCTCGGCGAGCTTGTAGGAGGGCGGGTCCACGTAGCCCGGCGTCTTGCTGCGCCCGATCATGTCCATGTTGAGGTCGGCCACCACCTTGGTGATGTCCACCGGGGGGAACTCGTTGAAGTACTGGGAGCCCCAGAGCCCCTTCTCCTCGCCGGCCATCCACAGGAAGATCATCGAGCGCCGGGGCCGGATCCCCCGGGCCGCCCCGGTCGCGTAGGCGTGCGCGATCCCCAGCAGCGCCGTGCAGCCCGACGCGTCGTCGTCGGCGCCGTTGTCGATCGCGTCGCCGTGCGCGTCGGGCGCCGAGAGGCCGATGTGGTCGAGGTGGGCGCTCATCACGACGTACTCGTGCTTCAGCGCCGGGTCGCGCCCCTCGAGCACGGCCATCACGTTGTAGGCGTGGTTCCTCGTCGTGGTGACCGCGATGGTGAGCGCCGCCGTCTTGATCGGCGACAGGTCGAACGACGCCGCCGGCGTGTTGGCCGACGCCGCCGCGAACACCTGCGCGCCGCTCAGCTTCTCGCCCTGGAAGAGCCTGTTGATCAGCTCGATGCCGGCCGTGATCGTCGGAACCGAGGCGGGCTGGAGCGCCATGAACTTCGCCACCTGGTAGCGCGGGCCGTTCAGCTCGGGCCGCGCCGGCGGCGGCGAGACCATCGCGGCGAGCTGCTGGAAGTTCGGGATCAGGAGGATGCCGGCGGCGCCGTTCTTCGCGGCGTAGGCCTGCGGCGTCACGAAGTCGGTGTTCTCCACGCCGAGCGGGTTCGGGGCGCCGCGGCCGGCCCGGCCGCCCGCGGCCGCCAGATCGGGCGGCAGCCCGGCGACGATCATCACCTTGCCGCGGACGTCGATCCCCTGGTACGGGTTCGTCTTCGTCTTGTTGATGACGTAGCCGTTGCCGACGAACACGAACTTCGCGCCCGAGAACTCGGCGGCCGACAGGCCGGGGCCGCGGAACCCGCCCGTGCCCGCCGTCCAGTCCTTGCCGTACTCGAAGCCCTGGGGCGCGGCCTTCGCCGCGCTGCCCTCTTCGGCGGCGCCGGGGCCGCGGCGGGGCCGGGGCGGCAGCGTCACCGACAGCTTCATGTTCGGCGCGTCGGGCTGCGTGCTCACCAGCTCGAACGGGATGAGGTACGGCTGCAGCGGCCCCTCGGCCGGCGTGGCCGTGCCGCCGGGCACGAGGTTCCACTCCTTCAGGTGGCTCGCGATGTAGAGCGCCGCCGCGTCGTACGACGGCGACGGGAGGTTGCGCCCCTGCAGCGCGTCGGCCGACAGGAAGTACTCGTAGGTCTTCAGCTCGTCCTGCGTGATCGCGTTGGCGTTGCCGAACGCCGCGCCGGACGCCTTGAGGTAGGGCGACTTCGCCTGCTGGGCGGACACGGCGGTCCACATCAGCAGCGACAGGACGCCGGCCAGGATCGATACGGAGCCAGTGATTCGACGCATCTCGACCTCGGTTCGAAGGGGAACGGACCTCTCGGTTGTCCGCGGTGAATTCGCGGAGGATATCACGTCTCAGCGGCCGAGCCACTCGGCCAGCACGCGCCGCTCGAGGTCCGACGTCGCGCCGCCGGGCCAGTTCGAGCCTCCGCCGGCCGCCAGCTTCGCCAGCAGGGCGTCCGCCTCGGCGGCGTGCCCCTGCTTCGCGAGGCACTGCGCCTCCAGATAGTCCTCGAGCCGCTCGTCGGCGTCGGCGGGGTACGGCTTGCCGACGCCGAGGTGCTCGGGCCACTCGCGGGCGGCGGCAATGCGCTTCAGCGCGGCGTCGAACCGCCCCGCCTTCATCTCCTGCACCGCCACCATCAGCTCGGCCTCGCGGTAGAGGCCGTGGGCCTCGGTCGCGCCTTCGTGGGGGAGGACGTTCAGCCGGGACATCAGGCCGCTCGCCTCGGCGTAGCGCCCGTCCAGCAGCAGCGCCCGCGCGCGCAGCATCCCCAGGATCGAGTTCTCGGGCGCGGCCTCCGCGTACTTCGTCACCGTCGAGAGCGCCCCGGCGTAATCGCGGTCCTCGATGAGGCGCTCGGCGATCAGCCGGCCGTAGCGCCACTCGGCAGGATCGAGGCCGGCCGCGCGTTTCAGGTCGGCAAGGGAGCGCTGGCGCGAGTTCGCCGCCTCGAGTTGCGCGCGGGCGGCGAACAGCGGCGCGAAGCCGGGCGTGTCGCCGCACGACTTCAGCAACTCGAGCGCGCGCGTCGCGTTCCCCCGGCTCCAGTGGATGAGCGCGAGGTAATAGCGCGGCCGCCAGTTGGACGTGCGCCCCATCGCCCACTCGAAGACCGGCGCGCTCTCGGACCGGAACGGGAAGACGAGGCGCGCAAAGGCGGCGTCCGCCCGGCGGAGCGTGTCGGCCGCCGCCGGATCGTGCCGCGCATCCTGGAGGAACGCGAGCCAGTAGAGGACCTCGTCGTTCTGCGGCGCCGCCTCGAGCACGCGCCGGGCGTCGTCGGTCCGCCCGATGCCGCGGTACCAGGCGGCCAGCTCCAGGAACGTCTCCTGCGGCATCTCGTTGCGCACGGCCTCCACCAACGCCTGGCGCGCCTGCGCGCTGCCGGTGGCCAGCCAGGCCTCGGCCCGCGGGAAGTGATCCAGGGGATTCAGGGCGCCGATGCGCGCGAGCGCGTCGCCAGCCGCCGCGGGGCGGCCGCCCGTCCGGCCGATGACGGCGAGCGCGCGGAGGCCGTCGAGGTTCGCCGGGTCGGCCTCGACGCTGCGGGCGGCGTATTCGCCCGCGCTCCGGGCGTCGCCTGCCGTCAGGAAGAGGCGGGCCAGGCCGTTCCATGCCGCGACGCGGAAGTCGGGCGAGAGCGCGGCCACCTCGAGCCCGTCCTGCGCGTCCGCCGCTTTCCCCAGCCGAACCGACGCGAGGCCGTAGTAGTAGTTGGCCGCCGGGTCGTAGGTGTCGATGGCCAGCGCGCGGCGGGCGAGTTCCCACGCCCGCTGGTCGTCGAGCGCGCGGTAGCGCAGCATGGCCAGGTCGGCGAGCGCGGGGACGTAGTTCGGGTCTTTCTTCAGGCAGGCCTCGAGCGACGTTTCTGCCCGCGCATACTCGCGCTGCCGCACCCATTCCTTCCCCTGCAGCCACAGGCCGTAGACCGACGTCCAGTCGAAGTCCTTCGGCGACTCGACC
Source organism: Acidobacteriota bacterium (assembly GCA_021779795.1). Lineage (GTDB taxonomy): Bacteria > Acidobacteriota > Vicinamibacteria > Vicinamibacterales > Fen-181 > FEN-299. The sequence continues at coordinate 5,818 of JAJXZZ010000091.1, forward strand.
GGGCGCGACAGCACGTCGGCGTCGCCTTCCCGGTACTCGAACCGCGCGCCGCCGACGCGGACGCGCAGGCGGCCGGCCGGCACGGAGGCGTCGATCGTGCGCGTCCAGGTCTGGAGCGGCTTCAGCGCCAGCTTCGTCGAGAAGACGACGCGGTCGCCGTCCAGCACCTCGAGCGTGTCCCGCACCTCCTGGTTCGGCGAGAAGCGGAGGGTGATGCCCGCCCCGCGCGCCACGTTGAGCGCGCCATCGTCGCTGGCGAAGACGAAGCCGCCGGTCTTCATGACCGGGAACCAGTACTCCGTCCACGTGTCGGCCTGGCCCGGCGCGAAGCCGCGGTGCTTGAACGGGCTGAACGTGCTCCCCTCGGCCGCCTGGTTGAACAGCCGCCCCGACTGCACCTCGACGTACTGCCCGTCGGTGTCGGTCAGCAGCTTCTCCCAGATCATCCCCTGGCGCGAGAGGCCCCAGATCCACGCCTTCTTCCCCAGCTTGTCGTCCCGCCGCGCGTAGTGGCCCATCCCGAAGTCGTCGTCGTGCCAGTAGGCGCCGAAGAAGTCGGTCTCGCGGCCGAAGACGTGGTACGACTTGTACGACCCGAAGTCGTTCCGGTCGTAGAAGGCGAGGTTCCGCCCGGTGGCCGGGTCGACGGGCCACGGCCCGGTCTCGCCGGCGTGGCCGAGCGCGTGCGTGCCGGGGTAGACGAGTTCGAGGTTGCCGGACGCCTTGATGCCGGCGTTCATCCAGGTGTAGTAAGGCTGCTCGATGCCGGACCCGTTGTACCAGAACGACCGTGTCGTGAAGTAGGCGCGGTCGGCCGGGAGCGTGATCTCCAGGCTCCACGACGTGCGCGTGAGCAGGTCGAGCACGCCGATGACGACCGAGGCGCTGCCGTCGGCGTTGACGCGCGTGAGGTAGTCCACCGGCGTCGCGCAATTCGGCGTGTGGCCGATGATGCCGTAGTTCGGCTCGATGCCGCCGCTCGTCCACGGCCCCCGCATCGCGATGTCGCGGAACTTGACGACGTGGTTGTCGTAGATGAACGAGCGGCCCGTGGACTTCTCCACCGCCGACCAGATCTTGCCGCCGATCTCGGGCAGGATCGTGACGCGCAGGTACGGGTTCTCCAGTTCGACCACCTTCCACTCGCGATCGACCGGGTGGTCGGCATAGCCGTCGAAGCGGAAGTACGGGTAGATGCGTCCGACCTGCGGGATGGGATTCGGATCCGAGAACGGATACGTCCGGATCACCTTGCGGTACTCCCGCACGGTGGCGCTCCCGCCGGCCGCGGAGGCCGCCGCCGACCAGAGTGCCAGGCACACCGCCAGCCACGCCGCGCGTCGAAAGGTCGTCATGGGCGAGGATTCTATCGCGAACGGCTGACGGCTCGATGGCGGGCCGGAACTTCGGCGGGCCTGAAGGCCCCGCCCCGCACACGGTCGTGTCGCTGCCCGTGTGCAGGCCGCCCCCTTCAGGGGCGGCGCTTGACGCCGACGCGCCCGCCGATGAAACATCGTCGGAACAGGAGGCGCATGCGCACGAGGCTCGCGTTCGCGGTGGCCGTGATTCCGGTGCTGGTGCTGATTGCCGGCCTGCCCTTCGTCAACCGTCCCGATCCGGTCGTCCTCGGCCTGCCGTTCCTGCTGCTGTGGATCGTCGGCTGGGTCGCAGTGACGCCTCTCTTCCTCGGGGCGGCCTACCTGCTCGCCGGCGGCGGTGACGAGCCCTCGCCCGAGGGAGACCGGCGGTGACCGTTTCACTCCTCGTCATCCTCGCGTTCATCGTCTTCTCGGCCGTCGTCGGCGTGGTGGGCCGCGGCCGCGGCGAGATGAACCTCGAGCGGTGGAGCGTCGGCGGCCGGCGCTTCGGCGTCCTGCTGGTCTGGCTGCTGATGGCCGGCGAGATCTACACGACGTTCACCTTCCTCGGCGCGAGCGGCTGGGCCTACTCGCGCGGGGCGCCGTCGTTCTACATCCTCGTCTACGGCACGCTCGGCTACACGATCTCGTTCTTCCTGCTGCCGCCGATCTGGCGGCTGGCCAAGCGGCGCGGCCTGCACACGCAGCCCGACTTCTTCCTCGCCCGCTACGACAGCCCGGCGCTGGCCGGCGTCGTGGCGCTCGTCGGCGTCGTCTCGATCGTGCCCTACCTCCAGCTGCAGCTCGCCGGCCTCGGGATGATCGTCGAGATCGCCAGCGGCGGCGCGTTCGGCTCGACCTCGGCCATCCTGGTGGCCTTCGCGCTCACGTGCGTGTTCGTCTACACGAGCGGCCTCAAGGGGGTCGCCTGGGTCGCCGTGGTCAAGGACGTCACGATGATCCTCGCCGTCGTCGTCATCGGGTTCGGCCTGCCGGCGATGTACTTCGGCGGGATCGGCCGGATGATGGACGCGCTGGCCCGCGCGCACCCGGCGCACCTGGTCTTCCCCGGCAGCACGACGACGATGGGCGTGGGGTGGGTGGTGAGCACGATCCTGCTCACGGGGCTCGGGTTCTACTGCTGGCCGCACATGTTCGCCTCGGCCTTCGCGGCGAAGGACGCCCGGACGATCCGCCGCAACGCCGTGATCATGCCGCTCTACCAGCTCCCGATCCTGCTGATCCTCTTCGTCGGCTTCACGGCGCTGCTCGCGATCCCCGGCCTCAAGAACCCCGACACGGCGCTGCTCGCGCTGGTGACGCGCAGCTACCCGGCCTGGTTCGCCGGGTTCGTCGGCGGCGCCGGCGCCGTCACCGCGATGGTGCCCGCGTCGATGCTGCTGCTGGTGGCGGCGACGCTGGCGGCGAAGAACATCTACCGGCCGCTGGTCCGCCGCGACGTCGGCAACGCCGAGCTGATGCGCGCCTCCCGCGTCGCGATGGTGGTCATCGCGCTGGCGGCGCTCGTGCTGGCGCTCTGGTCGCCCAAGGAGCTGGTCAACCTGCTCATCTTCGGTTACGACGGCGTCGCGCAGTTCTTCCCCGGCATCGCGCTCGGCGTCTTCGCGCCCCGCGTCCGGGCGCGCCAGATCATGGCGGGGCTGGTCACCGGCGAGGTCGTCGTCGTGAGCCTGATCTGGACCGGCCACGACCCGTACCTCGGGATGAACGCGGGCTTCGTGGGGCTGGCCGTCAACGCGCTCGTGACGGCCGCGGCCGTCGCGCTGATGCCGGCGGGGCCGGAGCCGGCAGGGATTCGAGAGCGATTTTCGTAGGACGGAGCGCCCGGCCGGAGGGCCGGGAGATTGGAGACGTTCGAGATGGGCAGCCTGGCAGCGGACGTGGACGGCGTCGCCGCGGCGGTGGTCGAGTGGCGGCGTGACTTTCACAGGCACCCCGAGTTGGGGTTCGAGGAGCGGCGCACGTCGCAGGTGGTGCGCGACTTCCTCGAGGCGACCGGCATCGAGGTCAGGACGTGCGGCAAGACCGGCCTGCGCGGCCTTCTGCGCGGCGGCACGCCCGGCCGTACCGTGGCCCTGCGCGCCGACATGGACGCGCTGCCCCTGGCCGAACTGAACGAGCACGACTACCGGTCCGAGAACCCGGGCGTGATGCACGCCTGCGGCCACGACGGGCACATGGCCATGCTCATGGGAGCGGCGCGAGTGCTTGCCGCCCGGCGCGAAACGCTGGCCGGCAACGTCGTGTTCCTGTTCCAGCCGTCCGAGGAGGCCCCGCCCGGCGGCGCGCCGCTGATGGTCGAGGAAGGGGCCCTCGACGGCGTGGACGCGATCTTCGGCATCCACCTCTGGCAGCCGCTGCCGAGCGGCGTCGTCGGCCTGCGCGCCGGCGCCGCGATGGCCCAGGCCGACGAATTCGAGGTCACCATCCACGGGCGGGGCGGCCACGCCTCGCAGCCCGACGTGACCGTCGATCCGGTCGTGGTCGCCTCGCACGTCGTCGTCGCGGCGCAGACCATCGTGAGCCGCTTCGCCAACCCGCTCGAGCCGGCCGTCGTCTCGTTCACGA
>JAJXZZ010000092.1 GCA_021779795.1 Acidobacteriota bacterium
GGCGGTCGGCGGTCGGCCGGAGCTGGAGAGCCGGGCGCGGGCCGGGTCGGCGCGAAGGGCGAATTCGAGGTCCGCCGAGCTGAGCCCGGCGCGACGAACCGGGCCACGCCCGGCGTCTCATGGTCGGCTGTCGGCGGTCGGCAGTAGGCAGTAGGCGGTAGGCAGTAGGCGGTCGGCGGTAGGCGGTAGGCAGTAGGCGGTAGGCGGTAGGCGGTAGGCGGTGTGGCGTGGCTGGCAGCGGAAGATCCGCTGGCCGCTTGACCGGTCGAGCCAGGACCGTGATCCGCTGACCGCTCGAAGAGAGGTTCATCATGGTGCGCTTCATCGTTCGTCTCGCCGCGGTCCTGATCGTCGCGTCGCTGCCCGTGCCGCTGAGCGCCCAAGAGGTCCAGGCGCCGCACCCTCCGCGCTGGCACGGGATGAGCTGGCTGGCGAGCTACGAGGCGCGCCAGGGGCCCGAGACCACCGAGAAGATCACCCGGAGCTTCAAGGTCGGTCCCGACGGGACGCTCGACATCGGCAACGTGGCGGGGCGGATCGTGGTGACCGCGGGCGGGCGCGACACGATCGACGTGCTGGCCGTGAAGCGGATCCGGAGCCGCGAGGGGGATGCGAAGGCGCAGCTCGAGAAGGCCGTCGTCGCCATGACCGAGCGCGCCGGGCGCGTCGAGGTGAGGACGACCTACACCGAGCGGAACGCGCGCGTCACGGTGGATTACATGGTGACGGCGCCGGCCGGGACGTCGGTCTACGCGCGGTCGATCTCGGGCGACATCCGGATCGAGGGGATCAAGGGCGAGGTGAGGGCCGAGGCCGTCAGCGGCGACGTCATGGCCATCGGGACGCCCGGCGTGACGCTCGCGCGGTCGGTGTCGGGCGAGGTGACCGTGAGTGGCGCCGCCAGCCCGGCCGAGCTCCGGGCGTCGAGCGTCAGCGGGACGGTGACGGTGCGCGACGCGAAGGTGCGGAACCTGGACGCCGACTCGATCAGCGGCGACCTCAGCCTGGGCGGAACCGAGTGCGAACGGGTCACGGCGCGGACCGTCAGCGGCAGCATCGCGTTCGCCGGGCCGCTCGCCCGGAACGGCCGCTACGACTTCAAGTCGCAGTCGGGCGACATCCGCCTGGCGCTCGCCGGCGACACCGGCTTCGACGTGGACGCCAGCTCGTTCAGCGGCACGATCCGCTCGGACCTGCCGGTGACGACGCGCCAGGGAGGCGAGCCGTCGGGCCGCCACGCCCGGCACGGCCTCCACGGCGTGCACGGCGACGGCAGCGCCCAGCTGCTGCTGTCGTCGTTCAGCGGCGACATCACGATTGCGAGGAAGTAGGGGGCGGGATTCGGGATTCGGGATTCAGGATTCGGGAGTCGGGAGCCAGGAATCGGGAGCGGGAGCGACGCGCAACTGGGCCAGGGAATTCCCTGGCCCTCTTCGTGTACGCGTGCTCGACCGGCTCCTGAATCCTGGCTCCCGAATCCTGACGCCGCCGCCGTCACGCTCTCACAGCGCCATCACGTCGAACTGCTCGTGGTGCAGCAGCGGGTCGGGCTTGAGGCGGATCGGCTTGCCGAGCGCCTCTTTCAGCTCCTTGACGACGCCCGCCTCCTCCTCCTTGAGGGCGCGCGCGATCTCGGGGTTCACGCGCAGCAGCACGGCCGGCCCTTCGATCTCGGGGCCGAGCTTCCGCACCTGGTCGAGGATCTCGTAGCAGATCGTCGAGACCGACTTGATGACGCCCGAGCCCGAGCAGTACGGGCACGGCTCGCTCAGCACCCGCTCGAGGCTCTGCTTGACGCGCTTGCGCGTGATGATGATGAGGCCGAAGTCCGACACCTGCAGCGCCTTGGACGGCGCCCGGTCCTTGTTGAGCTCCTGCTCGACCGCCTGGAAGACCTTCTGGCGGTTCTTCTTCTCCTCCATGTCGATCAGGTCGAGCACGATGATCCCGCCCAGGTCGCGCAGCCGCACCTGCCGGACGATCTCCTTGACCGCCTCGAGGTTGGTCTTGACGATCGTGTCCTCGAGCCGGCCGTGCTTCTTGCCGACGTACCGGCCGGTGTTGACGTCGATCGCCACCAGCGCCTCGGTCTGGTTGATGACGATGTAGCCGCCCGACTTGAGCCAGACCTTGCTCTTGAGCGCCTTCTCGATCTCCGACTGGACGCCGTACTCCTCGAAGATCGGGAACGGCTTGTCGTAGAGCTTCACGCGCGCGGTCAGCGACGGCATCACGCGCTGCACCATCTCGCGCACGCGCTCGTACTCCTGCCGGTCGTCGATGCGGATGGCGGTGTAGTCCTCGGTCAGCAGGTCGCGCAGCAGCTTGGTGACCAGCCCCTGCTCGCGGTAGACGACCTTCGGGGCCCGCACCGACTCGGCCCGCTGCCGCACCTCCCCCCAGATCCTCTGGAAGTAGGTCATGTCGTCGATCAGGTCCTGCTCGGGCCGGCCCTCGGTCGCCGTGCGGATGATCACGCCGCCGGTGAAGCCGTGCTCGTCGCGGAACTTGCGCACGATCCCGCGCAGGCGCGACCGCTCCTCGCGCGACTCGATCTTGCGCGACACGCCGATGTGATCGACGGTCGGCATGAACACGAGGAACCGGCCGGCCAGCGTCACGTGGCTCGTCAGCCGCGCCCCCTTCGTCCCCAGCGGCTCCTTGGCCACCTGGACGATGACGTCCTGGCCCTCGCGCAGCAGGTCCTCGATCTTCGCCTGGCTGGCCGCCTCGCGCCCGCCGCCCTCCTCGGCCTCCTCCTCGTCGTCGCCCGACTCGAGCCGCTCGAACTCCTCGATCGTGTCGACGACGTCGGAGACGTAGAGGAAGCCGTCGCGCTCGAGGCCGATGTCCACGAACGCCGACTGCATGCCGGGCAGCACCTTCGACACGCGCCCCTTGTAGACGTTGCCGACGACGCCCCGCTGGCGCTCGCGCTCGATGAAGACCTCGCTCACCAGGTCGTCCTCGAGGATGGCCACCATCGTCTGGTGGCCGTTCGAGGTGACGATCATCTCTTTGTTCATGAAACCTCGTTCGGCGGACGGCGGTCGGCCGTCGGCCGTCGGCGGTCGGCCGACCGTCGGCCAACAGTCGACAGCCAGCCGACCGCCGACCGCCGACCGCCGCTAATTCGTAAACCGCCTCATCCTCACGTTGAGGACGAGGCCAAACCCGGCCAGCGTGGCAATCATGGACGACCCGCCCGAGCTCATCAGGGGCAGCGTGAACCCCCGGACCGGCACGAGGCCCGCCGACATCATCACGTTGTAGACCACCTGGAACATGAAGGCCGACAGGAACCCGATGACGAGGTAGGCCCCCAGCCGATCCTTGGCCAGCCTCGCGGTTTCGAGCGATCGGACGATGACGAACAGGTACAGGCCGAGCGCGACGATCACGCCCAGCAGCCCCTGCTCCTCCGCGAACACCGAGAACACGAAATCGTTCCAGGCCACCGGCAGGAACCGGAGCTGCCCCTGCGTGCCCTTCAGGAATCCCTTGCCCCACACGCCGCCCGACCCGACGCTGATGCGCGCCTGGATCTGCTGGTAGCCGGCGCCGCGCGCGTCCAGCTCGGGGTTGACGAACGTCGAGATCCGGCTCTTCTGGTAGTCCCGGAGCGCGTACCGCCAGATGAGCGGCGACGCCAGCACCAGGGCCACGGCCAGGACGACGAGCAGCTTCACGCGCAACCCGGCGACGAACGCGATGCCGAGCAGGATCGTGACCAGCGTGACCGCCGTGCCGAGGTCCGGCTCCTTGGCGATGAGCAGGAACGGCACGGCCGCGATCGCGCCGCCGATGGCCAGGTCGCCGACCGACGGGCTCGGCCGCCGGACCGCGTCGAAGTACCGCGCGAGCAGCAGCGCCACGGCGAGCTTGGCGAACTCCGACGGCTGCAGCGCGAAGAACGGCAGCGGGATCCACCGCCGCGCGCCGCCGCCGGTCGCCCCGAACAGGAGCACGCCGGCCAGGAGCGCCAGCGCGAGCACGTAGATCAGCACGGCGTGGTCGGCCAGCACCCGGTAGTCCACGACCAGGCAGACGAACAGCGCCACGACGCCGATGGCGATGGCATACAGCTGCCGGATGTAGAGCCCCGAGTTCGCGCCGCCGTGCGTGGTGCTGTAGATCATCGCCACCCCGATGGCGCACAGCACGCCCAGGGCGACGATGGTCAGCCAGTCCACGTAGTGAAAGAGGCGGCGTTCGAACATAGCGTCCGGCTGACGGCGGCCGGTTGACGGTTGACGACCCGGTCCGCTGGCCACTGAAGGCAGGGCTGAAGCCCCGCCCTACGAGTTTCTCGCTTCACACTCCGTACTTCGTACTTCCCACTTCGTACTTCGTACTTCCTACTTCTCCCGCCGCTGCCGACCGTTACTGCCCCGGCGCCTTGAACTCCGGCAGCGGGAGGTGCGCCTTCTTCGCGAAGAACGTCTCCAGGATGTGGTGCGCGATGATGGCGGCCGTCGAGCCGTGCTCGCCGTGCTCGGCGAACACGACGCCCGCGATCTCGGGATGGTCGCGCGGCGCGAAGAACACGAACCACCCGTTGTCGCGCAGGTCGAGCGTCGTGCGCCCCATCAGCGCCCGCTTCCCCTCGTTCGAAATCACCTGGGACGTCCCGGTCTTGCCCACCACGTCCTCGCCCGCCACCCTGGCGTTGCCGCCGGTGCCGCCCGCGTTGACGACCATCCACATGCCGTCGCGGATGGCGGCCAGCGCGTCGGGGTTGATCTCGACGCTCCCCTGGTCGGGCGCCGGCACCTTCTGCCACCCCTTCCCGTCGTCCACGGCGCGGAGGAAGTGCGGCGTCACCCGCCGGCCGCCGTTGGCGAGCGTCGCCATGTAGACGGCCATCGACACCGGCGTCACCGACACCTGGCCCTGCCCGATGGCCACCGAGATCGTCTCGCCCGGGTACCACTTCTGCCCCGTCTTCTCCTTCTTCCACTCGGTCGAGGGGACGAGGCCGGTCACCTCGTTCGGCAGGTCGATCCCCGACCTGACGCCGAGGCCGAGGCGCGTCGCCCACTTGTGGATCGCGTCCACGCCCACCATCTTGCCGACCGTGTAGAAGTAGACGTCGCACGACTGCTCGATCGCCTGGCGCAGGTTCACGCGGCCGTGCCCCCCGGGCTTCCAGCACTTGAACACGCGCCCGTAGAAGTTCTCGCCGCCCGTGCAGTTCACGGTGAAGTCGGGCGTGATGACCCCCTCTTCGAGCGCGGCCAGGGCGACGGCCATCTTGAAGGCCGAGCCGGGCGAGTACCGCCCCTGGATCGCGCGGTCCTGCAGCGGGCGGAGCGTGTCGGTGTTCAGCTCGTTCCAGGTCGCGCGGTCGATGCCGCCGGCGAACGCGTTCGGATCGTACGCCGGCAGGCTCGTGTAGGCCAGCACGGCGCCGTCGTTCGGGTCGAGGACGACGGCCGCGCCGGCGTACCCCATCTTCTCGAACGCGTCCTCGGCGGCGTGCTGCACGTCGCGATCGATCGTCAGCTCGACGCGCGGCCCCGAGGTGGGCGGCACCTCCTCGAGCGTCCGGATCTCGCGCCCCAGGCTGTTGACGACGACGCGGCGCGCGCCGTCCTCGCCCATGAGCAGCCGGTTGTAGAGGTGCTCGAAGCCGGTCTGCCCCACCAGGTCGCCCGCGTGCAGGCCGTCCTGCCGGACCTGCGCCTCGGTCGCCTGGCTGACGTAGCCGAAGACGTGGGCGGCGAGCGCGTCGGACGGGTAGCGCCGGGTCGGCACCCGCTCGACGACCACCTCGGGCAGCTCGCTGTCGAGCCGCCGCGCCGTCACCGCGGCCACCTGCGCCAGCGTCGCGTCCTCCACGATCGGGATCGGCCGGTAGGCGGGCTCGCCCCGGTGCTTGCGGATCGCCTCGCGCACGGTCTCTTCGGGGATGCCGACCACGCGGGCCAGCCGGCTCACGGTCCGGTCGAGATCGCGGCTGTGCTCGCGCACGAGCGAGATGACGAACGAGTCGCGGTTCTCGACGAGCACCTGCCCGTCGCGGTCGAAGATCACCCCGCGCGGCGCCCGCAGCGAGAGCGTCCGCTGGTGGTTGTTCTCGGCCATCTCGCGGAACTTGTCGTAGTCCACGACCTGGAAGTACCAGAAGGCCATCGCCAGCACGGCGAACAGCGCGGTCACGCCGTACTGCACGACCAGCAGCCGCGTGACCAGCCTGCGCCGCTTCTCGGGAACGGCGATGTCCGGCGCGGCCGAGACGGAGAGGAACGACATACCGATCACCGACCCGCCCGGCGCCGCTCGAGGGCCCGCGGCACGCTCTCGGCGAGCTGGAACGCCACGACGCCGACCAGCGCGTTGCCGAGCGCCTGCGCGACGACCGCCCCGGCCGGCACCGCGGAGCGGACCGGGTCGAGCGCCAGGTGGAACAGGACGACGATCGCCATCTCGACGAGCGTCGCCGCGAAGAACACGAGGAACCGGGGCACCGGCTGGGCGACGATGAACGCCCGGCCGACGGTCCCCGACAGGTAGCCCACGACCGCCTTCCCCAGGCTCCCGATCCCGACGATGCCGGTGGTCAGGGCATCCTGCGCCAGGCCGGCCAGGGTGCCCGACACGATGCCCGCGGTCGGCCCGGCCCTGAGGCTCAGGTACACGACCGCGACGAGCACGAGGTCCACGCCAATCGACCCGCGGACGAGGAAGCGGGCGAGCGTCGTCTGCACGACGAGCGCGGCGGCCAGGATGCCCGCCATCCTCAGGGCGTTCACTGGCGCGTCTCCGCGGACGAGGGCGCCGGCCCGCCGCCCGCCGGCGTCGGCGGCGCGAGCACGACGAGCACCTGCTCGAGGCTCGAGAAGTCCACGGCCGGGCGGACGCGGACCGCGCCGAGCGAGCCGCCGGTCCGCGCGACCGACTCGACGCGCCCGACGACGAAGCCGGGCGGGTAGATCCCGTCGATGCCCGACGTCACCAACTCGTCGCCCGTCTTCAGGTCGGCGGTGGCGGCCACGTACTCCAGCTGCAGGAGGTTCTCGCCGGTGCCCACCGCGATCCCCTGGACGCGCGACCGGCGCGCCACGACGGCCACGGCCGCGTTGCGGTCCACCAGCAGCTGCACCTTGGACGCGTGGCCGAGCGGCGTCACGACCCGCCCCACCGCGCCCGCCGGCGCCACCACCGCCATGTCGGCCCGCACGCCGTCGTCGGTCCCGCGGTCGATCGTCACGGTCCGGAAGTCGGCCGTCGGGCTGGCGCCGATCACCTCGGCGGCCCGCGTCGGCAGGCCGAGCCGGTCGCGCAGGCCGAGCAGCTGCCGGAGCCGCCCGCTCTCGTCGGCCAGCGCCTGCCTGCGCTGCAGCGCGATCTCGAGGTCACGCACGCGCGCCTGGAGCGCCTGGTTCTCGCGCCGCACGCCGCGCAGCGCGACGTAGCCCTCCCAGCCGTTCCGCACCGCGTCCACGACCGCGCCCGTCCCCAGCTGCACCTCGGCAATCGCGCCGAACACCGCCGCCTGCAGCAGCGGCACGCCCGACCGCGAGGTGACCTGCGCGGAGATCAGGATGACGTGGCCGACGACGACCGCCAGCAGGAGGTAGCCGCTCCGCTGCCGGATGTTGGGAAGGGCCATGGGCGGAACTACGGTCATCGTGAGATCGTGCGATCTTGCGATCTTGCGATCTTGCGAACTTGCGAACTTGCGAACTTGCGAACTTGCGACCTTGCGACCTTGCGATCTTGCGATCGTGCGGTCGCGCGATCTGATCCGGCGACGTGGCGGCCTGGCGCCGGCGCCCGCGGTCCCAGCCCTTCCGGGTCCGGGGGGCCAGATCGCGAGATCGCACGATCGCCCGCTCGCCAGATTCGCTAATCGATCGAGATCTTCCTGAGCAGGTTGAAGTCCGACAGCATCTTGCCGGCGCCGAGCACGACCGAGGACAGCGGGTCCTCGGCCATCGCGAGCGGCAGGCCGGTCTCCTCGCGCAGCCGCTTGTCGAGGTTCTTGAGCATCGACCCGCCGCCCGTCAGGACGATGCCGCGATCCACGATGTCGGCCGACAGCTCGGGCGGCGTCCGCTCGAGGGCCACGCGCACGGCGTCCACGATGACGTTGACCGTCTCGGTCAGCGCCTCGCGGATCTCCTCGTCGGTGACGGTTATCGTCTTCGGCACCCCCTCGATGAGGTGCCGCCCCTTGATCTCCATCGTCAGGCGGCGCTCGAGCGGGAACGCCGACCCGATCTCCATCTTGATCGCCTCGGCGGTCCGCTCGCCGATGAGCAGGTTGTACGTCTTCTTGATGTACTGGATGATCGCCTCGTCCATCTCGTTGCCGGCCACGCGCACCGCCTTGCTGTAGACGATGCCGGCCAGCGAGATGACGGCGATGTCGGTGGTGCCGCCGCCGATGTCCACGATCATGTTGCCCGACGGCTCGGTGATCGGCATGCCGGCGCCGATGGCGGCCGCCATCGCCTCCTCGACCAGGTGCACCTCGCTGGCCTTGGCGCGGTAGGCGCTGTCCTTGACGGCGCGCTTCTCCACCTGCGTGATCTCGGACGGCACGCCGATGACGATGCGCGGCCGGACCCACATGTTGCGGTTGTGGGCCTTCTTGATGAAGTAGGTCAGCATCTTCTCGGTGACTTCGAAGTCCGCGATGACGCCGTCCTTCATCGGCTTGATGGCGACGATGTTGCCCGGGGTGCGGCCCAGCATCTCCTTGGCTTCCTTGCCGACCGCTTCCACCCGGCCGTTGACCTTGTTGATGGCGACGATCGAGGGTTCGTTGACGACGATCCCCTTCCCGCGCGCGTAGACGCAGGTGTTGGCCGTCCCCAGGTCGATCGCCAGGTCGCTGGAGAAGAGCGAGAAAATCGAACGCAGGCTCAACGAACTCTCCTATCCCTCTTCGGCGGCGGGACCACCGCCGCCTCGAACCCGTTCTTGCCGCGGCCCTTGACGCGGTACATGGCCTGGTCGGCCGCGGCGAGCAGCGCCTCGGGCGTGCCGCGTCCGGCCGCCAGCGTGGCCGCCCCGACCGAGGCGGTCAGCGGAAAATCGATCCCGGCGGCCGAGAGGAACGGCGCCGCGGCCACGCGGTCACGCACGCGCCGGGCCACCACGGCCGCCCCGCCGTCGTTGGTGTCGGGCAGGACGATGGCGAACTCGTCGCCCCCGAACCGCGCGACCACGTCGGTCTCGCGCGCCGCCGACGCGATGCGCTGGGCGGCCTCGACCAGCGCCCGGCTGCCGTGGAGATGCCCGTAGCGGTCGTTGATCCCCTTGAAGCCGTCGAGGTCGATGAACAGCAACGAGAGCGGCCGGCGCGTGCGGACCGCCCGCTTCACCTCGCGGCGCAGCGCGAGGTTCAGGAACCGCGAGTTGTACAGCCCCGTCAGGTCGTCGGTCGTCGACAGCGCGCTGGCCCGCTGCAGGCGCATCGCGGTGTCGAGGGCGCCGGCCATCCAGTCCACCAACTCCAGCACCGGCGCCAGCGCCGGGCCGTCGGGCGACTCGGCGGGCCGGCGCGCGCCGTCCGGCTCGAGCCCCACGAGCACGGCCACGGGCCGCCCGTGGCTCTTGGCCGGGATCGCGACGAGCGGGGCCGACGATCCCTCGGCCGCGCC
>JAJXZZ010000093.1 GCA_021779795.1 Acidobacteriota bacterium
CTTCATGGTCGAGAGGCGCTCGACGATCCGCCTGCGCAGCGCCGGGTCGGTCTCGGTCCGGGCCATCCGCACCAGCATCCCCGCCGAGTCGCGCATCGACGACAGGGCGTCGACGACCTGGCGCCGCAGGTCGGGCGACTTCTCGGACTGGTAGATCTGCCAGAGCGCGTCGCGCGCTTCCTTCGCCCTCGCCTCGCGCGCCTTCTCGCGCTCGGCGCTGCGGGCGGCCCCCCGGTCCAGCTCGCGCTTCGCCTTGTCGATATCGACCCGCACCCGGTCGCGCTGGCTCTCGGCCAGGTTCTTCTCGATGTCGGCCCTGGCTCGCTCGAGCGCCGCGCGGGCCTCCTCCATCGCCTGGCCGTAGGCCTCGCTCGCCTGCGCGTATGGCTCGAGCATCGCGTGGTCGCCGGGGCCCATGTCGAACGCGAACGGCCGCCGCCCGGCCATCGCGAGGCTCCGGATCACCCGCCGCTTCACGTCCGGGTCAGAGGTCGTTCGGTAGACGTCGACGAGCAGCTTGACGTCGGGCCCGCCGCTGAACGCGCCGAGATAGTCGAGCGCCTTGAGCTGGAGGTCGGGGTTTCCCTGGCCCCGTGCGACATTGGCCAGCAGCGCCTTGGCGCGCGGCGACGCGCTCTGCGCCAGCACGAACAGCGCCCGCTCCTTCAGCCGTGGCGACGCGCGGCCCTGGAGGATCTGCTCGACCATCGGGATGCCGCGGTCGGGATCCCTGGCGACGAGGCTGTTGAGCGCGATGAGCTTCAGGTCGTCGTCCGACGCCTGGTCGGGACTGACCGGCTGGCCGGCGGCCCGCTGGACGTCCAACCGCAGCGCCCTGGCGTCGCCAAGCCAGCGGCTCTGCGGGTGCTTCTTCGCGAGACCGTCGATGACCGCCAGCGCCTCGGTGCGCTTGCCGAGCCTGTTCAGGGCGTACGCCTTCCAGTACATCGCGCCGTCGGCCTTCGGCCCATTCGCGGCGATGACCTTGTCGAACGCCTCGATGGCGCGGTCGTAGCGGCCCGCGTCGATGTACGAGGTGCCGCGGTCGTAGTCGGCGTTCTCGCCGAGCCTCCAGGCCTGGCCGTCGCGCACGACCGCCAGCGCCTTCGGGTCCGCCGACTGCAGCGCGGCCTCCACGCCGCCGAAGATGGCGTCGAAGTCGAGCGCTCCCGCGGCCGGCCCGACCGACTCCAGGTCCATGTCTCGCAGGCGATCGAGGCTGCGCAGGGCGGGGCCGAGCCGGTCGAGATCGGGCGTGGCGTCGGGCGGCCACGCGGGCGGCGCCGGCAGGGCCCTGGCCGCCGGAGGCGCCGGTGGCGGCGGAGGTGCGGGCGGCGCCTGCGGCGCCTGCGCGCCAGCGAGCCCCGCGACGAGCCCGAACGAAACGGCAAGCGTGATGATTCGCCTCATGATGGTGTCCTTCAGTTTCTTCGGATAGCGCAGGGCTTCAGCCCTGCGCTGCGGTGTCCTCATCCGCGCAGCCCCGAGCCGGCTGCCGGGCGGCCCTCCGCCTCGCGCACGCGCTCGCCGAACACGCGGATCTTGAAAAGGATGTCCTGTTGAACGATTCGCCGGCGGACCCGGTCGAACTCGGCCTCGTTCATCCTGGACGGGCCGTTGGCCACCTCGACCAGCGCGCGCTCGAGGTCGTCGAGCAGGCCGGCCACCGCCGGCTCGCCCGCGGCGAGCGCCGTCTGGCGGTAGAGGCGGTTCTCGGCCACCAGGTCGCGGGCGCGCCCCCGCTCCTCGGAGATGTCCACCTCGGGCCCGCGCGGGCTGTTGACCAGCTCGCTGAGCGCCACCTCGGACCGTTCCAGGTGGCCGCTCACGGCGACCAGCAGCACCCCGGCCCGGACGCGCTCCCGGTCGGCCGCCGCAACTGCCGAGGCTGGTTCAGCCGGCGCGGTCGAGCCACGTTCCTCGGCCCCTGTCGGGGTCGTTCCGGCCTGGGCCTCGGTGCCCCTCCTCTGCGCCGCCTGCGGCACCGCGGCGGGCGCGGGCTGCCGATGGGCCACGCGGTCGCCGGCCACGAAGGCGGCGACGACCAACGCCGCCGCGCCGCCCGCCCACGCCCACCTTCGCCCGGCGAGGATCCATCCGGGCTTCGGCGAGGCCAGCCGGTCGCGCCAGCCTGGCCACCCCTTCGCGAGCGACGGCTGGATCCGCGCGAAGACGCGGGCGCCGTACGACTCTCCCGGGTCCGGAACCGCCAGCTGGTTCGCCGCCGAGAGCGCCCTGAGAAGCCCGTCGAGCTCCGCCTGGCACGCCGGGCACTCGCGCAAGTGCCCGGCGACGGAGGCCGCCTCGGCCTCGTCGCCTGCGTCCCCGTAGTGATGGAGGACGAGCTGTTCTTCGGTCAGGTGGTTCAGGTTCATGGCTGCACCTGGAACGGCCGCAGTTCCTGCTCCGCCTTCCCTGGCGTCGCCGGATCCACGAGCGGGGCGAGCGCCCGCCGCATCTTCTGGACCGCCCGGAAGATGCTGTGCTTGGTTGCCCCGGTCCGGAGGCCGAGCGCCTCGCCGATCTCCTCGAGGGAGCGCCCCTCGAAGTGCCGGAGCACGAAGGCGGTCCGCTCGGTCGGCGTCAGCAGGTCCAGGGCCGCCCTGACGCGGCCCTGGATCTCGGCGCCGAACGCGAGCCGGTCCGGCCACGACGTGCCGTCCGCCTCCAGCTCGATCCCGCCGGCCGGCGCGTTCGCCGGCCCCGCGTCGAGCGACTCGCCCCGGTGCCGCGGCCGCTGCCGGAGCATGTCGTACGCGCAGTTGACGGTGATCCGATGGACCCACGTCCTGAAGCTCGACCGTGCCTCGAAACGCTTCAATTCCCGGTACGCCTTCAGGAACGTCTCCTGGACGACGTCGTCGGCGTCCGGTTCGCTCCCGGTCAGGCGGAAGGCGAGCTGGAACACACCGCGAGCGTGCCGCTCGACGAGCCGGCGGAAGGCGAGCTCGCTTCCCGCCCGGGCCTGGGCGACGTCGTGGGCGTCGTGGTCGTCCATCTATGGGCATTAGACGAACACGGCGGCCCGAAGTTAGCAAGGTGAGCCGGGCCGCCAGCCGGCGGGGGCCGGCTCCGGGCTTCGGGCTCTCGGCGGTGCCGGGCGACGGGCGCACCACAGGGGGCGGGTGGCCGCGGAGCGTGTCGCGCTTGCGCGGGCCGGCACCAGGCGCCATCATGGGACGGCGAGCCGCGGCGTCGCGGCCAGCCGCACAGGAGGACTTCCCATGGACAACGCCTTCCGCGCAAAAGTTCGCGCCGCGGCGGTCGCGGCGTGGTGGACGCTCCTCGTTGCCTGGGCGTTCCTGGTGGTCCAGTGGCTCGGCTACCTGCTGGCCATCAACGCCAGGCCGGCGTGGGTCCTGTCGCTGTGGGCGCCCGGCGCGACCTGGGAGACGGTCACCCCCGTCTGGTTCGACGCCATCGTGCTCTTGAAGGTCACCCTCTGGCCGATCGCGATCGCGGCCGTATGGCTGTCGCTCTGGGCCAGGCATCTGCGGGCGGAGCCGCCGAACGTCGGCTGAGGGCGGAGGGCGGAGGGCGGGAGGCGGAAGGCGGAGGGCCGTGTCACGCTGGCCCACTGCGAGCGGACGGCCACGCCGGTCCCGCTGAGCGGGAGAATCCGGGATATTGCTCATGGACAGCGTATCGAAGGCGGTCGAGCGGTTTCGCGGCGGATGCGCCTGCTCGCAGGCGATCCTGGCGACGTATGGTCCGGACTACGGCCTGGGCGAAGAGCAGGCCCTGCGCCTCGCGGCCGGGTTTGGCGGCGGCATGCGCAGGGCGGGAACCTGTGGGGCGGTGACGGGCGCCTTCATGGTGCTCGGGCTGGCGAAGAGCGGCGCGGGCAGCGCGGCGGCCGACGGGCGGCAGGCGGCCTGCGACGCCGTGACGGCCTTCTCGACGGCTTTCGGCGAACGACAGGGCAGCGTGGAGTGCCGCGAGCTTCTCGGCTGCGACATCAGCACGCCCGAGGGGAGCGCGGCCGCGCGCGAGGCGAATCTCTTTCAGACCAGGTGCGTCGATCTCGTCAGGTGCTCGGCGGACCTGCTCGAGTCGATGCTGCCCGGCAAGTGAACGGGCGCCGCATGGCCTTTCCAGGACGGGTTCGACAGATGAGACGACTGGCAGCGACGGCGGCGATGTTCTCCCTGCTGGCTCCCGCGGCGCTCGGCGCCCAGGGGCAGCGTCTTGGCGTGCGCGCGCTGGGCTCGCTCCCGCGCTACGTGGGGACCTACCCCTGCACCAACGGGATCATCGTCTCGCCGGCCCTGCAGAACGCGCTCGCGCGCACGCTCGGCAAGGATTTCGCCGCCTACCAGAAGCACCTCGGGCTCTCCAGCTGCGGCCCCATCGAGCGCGAGGGCCAGTACATCGTGATGGACGAGTCGCGGATGGGCGTCGGGGGATACTCGTCGCTGATCTACGTGCGGCTGCCCGACGAGGCGATGTACGTCTTCTGGCTCGACTCGCTGGTGACCGACAAGGTGTACCGCATCTACGGCCCGAGGCCGATCCCGCCCGACGTGATGTCGAGCATCGTCCGGCACATGAACGACGGGTGGGGCCAGGTGGCGACGTTCAGCGCCAGCGGCGAGAAGCTGAGCATCGTCCTCAAGAAGCCGCGCTGAACTCCGGGCCTTTTGCCTTGAGCCCTCTCGGCCTGAGCCCTGAGCCCTAAGCCTTGAGCCTTCTTCCGTCTCGCCTGTCCGCCAGCCGCGCCACCGTCGCGCCCAGGTGGGATTCGGGCGCGTCCCAGAACTCCTCGACCAGCGGGTGGCGTTCGAGCGCGGCCTGGACGATGCCGCGCTGGACGCCGCGGCCGCGCCCGTGGATGAGCCGCACCTCGCGCAGCCCCGCCTCGAACGCCGCGCGCACGTACTCCTCGACAACCGACTTCACGTCGGCCGGCGCGAAGGGATGAAGGTCGAGGACGGGCTCGATGGGAATCTGGTGGGCCATGGTGAGGGGGAGGGGATAGAAGTACGAAGTACGAAGTACGAAGTCCGAAGTGCGAAGTCCGAAGTGCGAAGTCCGAAGTGCGAAGTGTGAAATGCGAAGTCCGAAGTGCGAAGTGTGAAATGAGGCGGAAGCAGGAAGTTCGAGACTTGCGAAGGGCGGCGCGTCGGAAAGGTGTCCCAAATCGCCCGCGGCAAGCACCGACCTCGGCCTTCTTACTTCTTACTTCTTGCTTCTTACTTCCTACTTCCTACCTCCTGCTTCGTGCTTCCTGCTTCCTGCTTCGTGCTTCGTGCTTCGTGCTTCGTGCTTCGTACTTCGTACTTCGTACTTCCTACTTCCTACTTCGTACTTCGTACTTGTTACGCCTTCCTTTCATACCTCGCCGTCACCACCGTCTTGATTCCCCCGCGCGGCGTGAAGTCGCCCGTGACCGTCATGCGCCGGGGCGAGCAGGCGGCCACCAGGTCGTCGAGGATCTGGTTGGTGGCCGACTCGTAGAAGATGCCGCGGCTGCGGAATCCGACCAGGTAGTACTTGAGCGACTTCAGCTCGATGCAGCGCTCGTCGGGCACGTAGGCGATGCGGATCTCGCCGAAGTCGGGCAGGCCGGTCTTCGGGCAGACCGAGGTGAACTCGGGGCACGAGATCTCGATCTCGTAGTCGCGCGCCGGGTTGGGGTTCGGGAACGTCTCGATCTCTGGAGCGGGCATGCTCCAATTCTAGCAGCCCGTGGCGGGAGCCGCGCCGCGCCGCCGGGGGCGGCGATGCCCGCGCGCGGGCGGCCTTCGGCGGCCCCTCCGTCATTGACAATCGCCGAAGCCGCGCGCTAGCATACTTCGAAATTTCGGCCTGTTTCCGCACGAACCGCTTGCGCGCTCGGTTGGTGCCGACAAGTCACTAGCGCGCTCAAGGTCAGGGGGACGCCGATGGCTGACGCCCGCAGGTTGGGCAAGTCCGAGCTCTTCGCGCACTTCGCCGAGCGCTTCGACATGAAGCGTACGGAAGCGCGGGACTTCTTCGACGAGCTGGCCGTGCTCGCCGAGAAGGAACTCAAGAGGGCAGGCGAGTTCGTGCTGCCCGGGATGGTGAAGCTGGTCGTCCAGAAGCGCAAGGCGCGGATGGGACGCAATCCCGCGACCGGCGAGGCGATCAAGATCCCGGCCAAGACCGTCGTGAAGGCCAAGATCGTCAAGCAGCTCAAGGACACGGTGCTGCCGCGCAAGTAGGCGCGCCGTCGGCCGCCGTTCCCGTCGCCTGGTTTAGGTGAACGGCGGAATTGCATTGGAGGTGGTGGGTCGGTCCGCAGGATGCTGGTTCAGGCCAACTGGGCCTGCTTCCTGCCGACTGCCCGCCCGGTGGACGGCTCTTCCCTTCTGCCGTTCCGCGGCCAGCCCCGGGCCGCTCAGTTCCCCCGCAGCCGCTTCGCCAGGGGCCGGATTCCGAGCCGGTCCATCTTGTGCTTCATCGTGCTGAGCGGGATTCCCAGGTGGCGGGCCGTGCCCGTGACGTTCCACCCCGATCGCTCCAGCGCCTTGAGGATGAACGACCGCTCGAACGTCTCGCAGGCGTGCGCGAGCAGCCGGCCGCCGCTCTCGCCCGGCTCCGCGTCGGGGGCGGTCACCGGCACCTGGTACTCGACCGGCAGGTCCTCGTCGGTCAGCCATTCCTTGTCGGTGATCGCGACGAGGCGCTCGATCAGGTTCTCGAGTTCGCGGATGTTGCCGGGCCACCAGTACGCCTGGAGCAGCGACATCGCGCGCGGCGCGACGCCCTTCACGCCGCGCCTGAAGCGCGTCGCGTACCGGCGGACGAAGCAGTCGGCGAGATCGGGCAGGTCCTCGATGCGCTCCCTGAGCGGCGGCATCCGCACGGGGATGACGTTCAGCCGGTAGTACAGGTCCTCGCGGAACCGCCCCTCCTTCACCGCCTTCTCGAGATCCACGTTGGTGGCCGCGATCAGCCTGAAGTCGGTGCGGATCGGCCGCGAGCCGCCGACGCGCTCGATCTCGCTCTCCTGGATGGCCCGGAGCAGCTTGCCCTGCAGGTCGAGCCGCAGGTCGCCCACCTCGTCGAGGAACAGCGTGCCGCCGGTGGCCAGCTCGAACTTCCCGAGCTGCTGGCGCACCGCGCCCGTGAAGGCGCCCCGCTCGTGGCCGAACAGCGTGCTCTCCACCAGGTCGGCGGGGATGGCGGCGAGGTTCACCGGCAGGAACGGCCCCTGCGGCCGCTCGCCCTGCCGGTGGATCAGGCGCGCCACCAGCTCCTTGCCCGTGCCGCTCTCGCCGAACACGAGCACGTTGGCCGAAAGCTTCGCGATGCGGTGGACCAGGTCCACCACGTCGTGCATCGCCTTGCTCTGCCCGGCGACGAACTCCCGGTCGGACTCCGCCACCTGGGCGCTCAGCGCGAGCACCTGCCGGTTGAGGTCCTGGTGGTCGCCCGCGTTCCTGAGGACGGCCAGCAGTTCCTCGGCGCTGTTGCCCTTGGTGACGAAGTGATAGGCGCCGAGCTTGATGGCCTGGACCGCGGTCTCCACCGTCCCGGCGGCCGAGGTCATGACGATCTCGGGCAGCTCGTAGTTCTCGCGGACGATGCGGAGCAGCTCGAGGCCGCTGATGCCGGGCAGGGCCTCGTCGACCACGAGCAGGTCGGGCTCCTCCTGGGCCATCATGGCCACGGCCGCTTCGCCGGAAGCGGCCGTAAGGACGCGGTAGTGACGCTCGAGCAGCGCCGCCGCCCGCTGGCGGCTTGCCGCGTCGTCGTCCACGATCAGCACCGTCTTCGGCTTGGCGCTCATGCGAGGCGAATTGTACATCGGCTGTCGGCTGTCGGCTGTCGGCGGTCGGTCGGCGGTCGGCCGGCGGTCGGCCGACGGCCGACCGCCGACCGCCGACCGCCGAGTTGACGCCAGGGCTGGGCTTCGATGACGATGGATCGTCTCGATTCTGACCGAGGAGTGACCAGTGGCGAACCCATACGATGTCGTCGTGGTTGGTGCCGGGACCGGCGGGTATCCTACGGCCATCCGGGCCGCGCAGCTCGGTCTCCGGGTGGCGGTCGTCGAGAAGCAGAAGGCGCTCGGCGGCACCTGCCTCATCTGGGGCTGCATCCCGACGAAGGCGCTCCTCGAGCACGCCCACGCCCTGAAGGTCGCCCGCGCGGCGAAGGAGTGGGGGCTGACGATCGACGGGACGTCGGTCGGCATCGACATGAAGCAGGTGCAGGCCCGCAAGGACAAGGTCGTCACGACGCTCACCAAGGGCGTCGAGTTCCTGTTCCGGAAGAACAAGATCGACTGGATCAAGGGCTCGGCCCGCCTGGCGGGCAACGGCAACGTCGAGGTGACCGGCGAGCAGGCGCAGACGCTGCACGCCGCCCGCGAGATCGTCGTGGCCACCGGGTCGCAGCCGCGCAGCGTGCCGGGCGTGGAGATCGACCGGCAGCGGATCATCACGAGCGACGAAGCGCTGGCCCTCCGCGAGGTGCCGAAGTCGATCGTGGTGCTGGGCGCAGGCGCCGTCGGCGTCGAGTTCGCCTCCATCTTCCGCTCGTTCGGCAGCGAGGTGACGATTGTCGAGCTGCTGCCCCGCCTGGTGCCGGTCGAGGACGAGGAGGTGTCGGCCGAGCTGCAGAAGGCGTTCCGCAAGCGCGGCATCGCGGCGCACACCGGATCGAAGGTGACGCGCGCGGCGGCGACGGCCGACGGCGTGGACCTCGAGGTCACGCTGCCCGACGGCAAGGTCGAGAAGATCCGCGCCGACTACCTGCTCGTCGCCACCGGCCGCGGCCCCGTCACCGAGGGGCTCGGCGCCGCCGAGATCGGCCTCCGCATGGATCGCGGCTACATCGTCGTGGACGAGTTCTACCGGACGTCGGTCCCCGGCATCTCCGCCGTCGGGGACGTCATCTCGTTCGGCAGGCCGGGCCACCCGCAGCTGGCGCACGTCTCGACGGCCGAGGGGATCGCGGTCGCCGAGCGCGTCGCGGGCCAGCCGCCGCGCACGATCAACTACGACCAGGTGCCCGGCTGCACCTTCTGCGATCCCGAGATCGGCAGCGTCGGCCTGACCGAGCAGCAGGCGAAGGACCGGGGATACGACGTGGCGATCGGGCGCTTCCCGTTCAGCGCGCTCGGCCGGGCGAAGATCGCCGGCGAGACCGACGGGTTCGTGAAGATCGTGGCCGAGAAGAAGTACGACGAAGTGCTCGGCGTGCACATCATCGGGCCTCGGGCGACCGACCTCGTCGCCGAGGCGTCGGCGGCCCTTCGGCTCGAGTGCACGGGCGAGGAGCTGGCGCGGACGATTCACGCGCATCCCACGTTCGCCGAGAGCATGGGCGAGGCGGCGCACGCCCTGCACGGCGGCGCGATTCACATCTGAGGGCCATATGCCGACAAACGTGCTCATGCCGCAGATGGGCGAGTCGATTGCCGAAGGCACGATCGTCCGGTGGGTCAAGAAGGTCGGCGACCGCGTGGACCGGGACGAGCCGCTCTTCGAGATCTCGACCGACAAGGTGGACGCCGAGATCCCGGCGCCGGCGGCCGGCGTGCTGACCGAGATCCGCGCCCGCGAAGGCGAGACGGTGGCGGTCAACCACGTCGTCGCGGTCATCGACCCGTCGCCGGGGGCGG